>DOUV01000320.1 GCA_003520455.1 Chloroflexota bacterium
AAACTTTCTGCTACCTACTTAGTATAGTGGAGAGAACGGCAAGCGGGGATCAAGAAAAGAGGTCAAGGGATCAAGAAACCATCAAGAGGGGGGAGACACACGAGGTGGGGGCGTAGGGTCGCGTTGGTGCGACGTATTCACTGGCATGGCACAGGTGGGAAGCGGGAACGATGCGCGTAGACGTTGGCCTCAGGCCGGAATGCGGAGACGGTAGCCGACACCGGGCTCGGTGATGATGTACTGCGGGCGGGCCGGTTCCGGTTCAAGCTTGCGGCGGAGGTTGCTCACATTGACGCGTAACAGGTGGATCTCATCCTCATAGCCGGTCCCCCACACCTGGCGCAGCAGTTGCCGGTGGGTCAGCACTTTGCCCGCCTGCGTCACGAGCACGCGCAGAAGGTCGTATTCAGCCGGGGTCAGCTGCACCTCTGACCCGGCCATCGTGACCAGGTGGTGGCCCAGATCAACCAGCAGATTCCTGTTCGTAAACACTGGCTCGGTGGCGGGCCGGGTCACTCGTCTCAGCGCCACACGGATGCGTGCCAGCAACTCCCCAACGCCAAAGGGCTTCGTCAGATAGTCATCCGCCCCGGCATCCAGGGCCGCAATCTTGTCCTCCTCGTGTTCACGGACCGACAGGATGATAATGGGCACCTGGGACCACTCGCGAACGCGCTGCGTGACCTCGACGCCATCCATATCGGGCAGCCCGAGGTCGAGGATGATCACATCGGGGCGATTCGCGCTGACGGTGGACAGGGCCTCGCGCCCGTTGGTGGCTTCGAAGACGGTATAGCCATTAACGGTGAGAGAGGCACGCAGGAAGCACCGAATGGAGCGCTCGTCGTCAACGACCAACACGCGGGACATGGTCTCGTTCATGTGCTCACCTCTATAGACATTTCACCCCCTTGCCGATTCGGGAAACTGTGTTCAGGACGCTCATGCGGGTTCTGAACCTATTCGTCCACAAGCCGATACCCTACTCCCTGTTCCGTGTGCAGGTATCGCGGTCGCGCCGGATCAGGTTCCAACTTATGACGCAACTGACCCATATAGATACGCAGGTAGTGCTTTTCCGTGGTGTACGCCGGCCCCCATACTTCGCGGAGTAACTGCCGATGGGTCAGCACCTTGCCAGCGTGACGGACGAGCACTGCGAGCAGGTTATATTCTGTGGGAGTGAGATGCACCTCCTCACCATCGACAAAAACCTGGCGATGAGCGAGCGCTACGCGTAGCGCGCCAACCTCGAAGACAGGTGGCGCAGCCTCAGAGGTCGCGCGCTCGGCGTGACGGAGCGCGACGCGGAGACGCGCCGCAAGTTCACCGACCCCAAACGGCTTCGTTAGATAATCGTCCGCGCCGATGTCAAGTGCCGCGACCTTGTCTTGTTCCTGGCCCCGCGCAGAAAGCACGACAACCGGCGTCTGCGTCCATTCACGCAATCGCCGCAGGACCTCCAAACCGTCCATATCGGGTAGACCAAGATCAAGAATGATGAGGTCGGGTAACTGGCGGGCAGCCTCGTCGAGTCCGCCCTGGCCAGTCACCGTCTCGATCAATCGGTAGCCGTGTGCTGTCAGGGTAGCACGCAAAAAGCGTCGAATCTGGGCTTCGTCCTCGATCAACAATACCAATTGCCCGTTCCCCGCCATCGTGCGCTCTCATTCCACAGGTAATTCGGTCTCCAGCGTCGGAGGGGGGCCGCCGAGTGGCAGAAGAAAGCGGAGTAGCGCCCCGCCGCCGCTACGTTGCTCGGCCCAAATTCTCCCACCGTGGGCTTCCACTATTGCACGCGCAATCGCGAGCCCGAGACCGACGCCGCGCTGCGTGTCCGCCTCGTTTGTCCGATAGAATTTGGCAAAAATCCGTTCTTCGTCGCCCGGCGGTACACCCGGGCCGCGATCGGCGACCCCCACGATCACCGCATCATCGGCGAGCGAGGCGCTGACCTCGATCGGCGTGGCGGGCGGCGAGTATTTGACCGAGTTCTCCAGGAGGTTTATCAGAACCTGCTCGATGAGAACACTATCGAATGGGACAAGTGGCAACTCCTCCGGGAGTTGCGTCATCACGGGGTGATCGTGCAACGCCGAATCGAGGTGCGTCAGTGCAGAGCCGATTGTCTCTTCCAGGGAGTGCCATTCTTTCTGAAC
The DNA here is from genome assembly GCA_003520455.1 of Chloroflexota bacterium. The sequence continues at coordinate 2,160 of DOUV01000320.1, forward strand.
AACGACGGCCCCCGATTCCAGGCGCGTCATATCAAGCAAATTGGCAACCAGCCGGTTCAAGCGCACAGCTTCTTCGTGAATTGCGAGGAGCAACTCGTGCTGCGTTTCCTCTGAGAGCGATGCGCCATTCTCTAACAGGGCACTGGCGCTGCCGGTGATGGTGGCAAGTGGCGTACGGAGATCGTGAGAGACCGAGCTGAGCAATGAACTCCGCAACCGTTCGGTTTCAATCTGGACACGTGTCCATTGCGCTTCCTCAGCAAGAGTTGCACGTTCGACGGCGACGGCGGTTTGACTCGCGAAGGTTTCGAGAAGGTGAAATTGTTCGGGGAGCAACACCTGCTGAATGTTTTGCGGGCGCAGGCCGAGTACGCCGATGGTACCATGTGCCGCAGTGAGAGGAAGATAGAGTCCTTCAGCACCGGGGAGGGTGTTCGTACCAAGACCAGCGATTTGTCCGTGCTCGTAGACCCATTGGGCGACGCCCTGTTCATCGGCATCGAGCGGAAACGCGGACGGTTTCTCTGTGTGTACGGTGAGTCGCCCTGAGGCGTCTGGGAGCAGCGCTGCGACGTGGCTCTCAAAAACTTCCGCGATCTGACGCACGGCGGTCTTGAGAAGATTTTCCAGACCGCGAGTGCTGGCGAGCTCGCGGCTTAGCGTGTACAGCGCGGAGGTGCGCCGTTCGCGGCGGCGGGCGGCATGCGCCTGCTGTTGGAGGCGTACCGTCAGGGTGCTGATCAGGAGCGCCACGACGAGCATCACCGCAAAGGTCACGAGATACTGGGTATCAGCAACGGCGAAGGTCAGATAGGGCGGTACGAAGAAGAAGTCGAAGGCCGCCACGCTGAGGACCGAAGCAAGAATCGAAGGCCCACGCCTGCCCTGCGCCGCGATAAAGACCACGGCGAGCAGGTAGATCATGAGGAGGGTGGAAAGCTCCAGAAATGAGAAGAGCAGCAGACGCGCCACGACCGTGACGGCAGCGACGACGAGTGCGGCCACCGCGTATGACGACCAGTTGCTGGTCCGTTCGAGCATCCGTCGCGGCAATAAGCGTTCTTCCTCCTGATCGCCGCTGATGACGTAAACGTCCATATCCCCACTCCGACGCACCAGTTCGTCGAGGAGTGAGCCGAACAAGACGTCGCGCCAGCGCGGGTGGGTTGGCTTGCCGGCGATGATCTTGGTCACATTGCGCCGACGGGCGTAGGTGAGGATCTCTTCGGCCACGTCATGGCCGCTGAGCGTGACCACCTCGGCCCCCAGTTGTTCTGCGAGACGAAGTGTCTGCACGACCCGCTCACGATCAGCCTCTGGGAAGTGCAGGTGCGACGGGGTCTCGACGTAGACGACCAGCCAGTCCGCACGCAGGCCGGCCGCCATCCGCCGGGCAGCGCGAACCAATCGCGCCGAGAGCGGGCTTGGGCTGACACAGACCAGGAGGCGCTCGCCCGCGGGCCAGGTGCGCGTGATAGCATGATCACGCATGTAGGCCTGCATCTGTGCGTCGACCCGGTCCGCCGTCTGCCGGAGCGCCATCTCGCGAAGCGCGATCAGGTTGCCCTTGCGGAAGAAGTTGCGCGCCGCGCGCTCGGCCTGATGCGGCACATAGACCTTGCCCTCCCGCAGTCTCTGAAGGAGATCGTCGGGCGGTAAGTCAATTAACTCGACTTCGTCGACTCGCTCCAGAATCGAGTCAGGGATTGTCTCGCGGACGATCACCCCAGTAATCTGGGCGACGGAATCGTTCAAGCTCTCAAGATGTTGAACGTTCACCGTCGAATAGACGTCAATCCCGGCTTCCAGCAGTTCTTCCATGTCCTGCCAGCGCTTGGCATGCCGCGAACCGGGAGCATTGGTATGTGCCAACTCGTCCACCAGGATGAGTGCCGGATGCCGCGCGAGGGCGGCATCCAGGTCGAACTCGTACAGGACCGTACCGCGGTAGGGCATCGGGCGGCGCGGAATTGTCTCCAGTCCTTCCAGGAGCGCTTCGGTCTCGGCGCGGCCGTGGGTGTCCACCCAACCGACGACAACATCAGTCCCGTCGAGACAGCGCTCATGGGCCGCTTCGAGCATGGCGTAGGTCTTTCCAACCCCTGCCGATGCACCAAAGAAGATCTTGAGTTTGCCGTGTCGCCGCCGTGCCTCTTCCGCTTGCACGCGGGCCAGCAGCTCATCCGGATCCGGCCGGTTGCTGTCCATCATGTGCTTCCGAACGTTTCGATCAGGCGGATCGCTCATACTTGACCGAACCAGGCGTGGGCCTTCTCGTCCGATCAACGATCAAGCGCATCGAGCGCAATATTGAGGGGCAAGACATTGACGCGCGGCTCGCCGAGCAAGCCGAACCAGCGTCCCTCGGTATGTTCCGCAACCAGCACGCGTACCGCCGCCTCATCCAGACCACGCGCCCGGGCGACGCGAGCCACCTGATACGCCGCGGCCGCCGGGCTGATGTGCGGATCGAGCCCGCTTCCCGACGCGGTGACCAGGTCGACGGGAATCGGTGCCTGGTTGCCCGGGTCGGCCGCGCGGAGTGCCGCTCCGCGCGCCCGTACCGCCTCAAGCAGCGCCGGACTCGTCGGCGCCAGATTCGACCCCGAGGACACGGCTGCATTGTACGGAAACG
>DOUV01000242.1:0-5634 GCA_003520455.1 Chloroflexota bacterium
CCTCTGGTTGCACAAAACTTACGTTAGCAATAGGATAGCACGGGGGCGCGACATCCCTGGCGGGGGACACCCCAGCGAAGTGATGACGTCACGCCCTGAGGGGCGGTCCCCGGCGAGACCTTCTCGCTTGGTCGTACCCCGTGAGGGAGGGGGCACCCCGGAGGGTGGAGACAATGCTGTGGCCCTGGGGCCTTCGGCCATTGTTTTGGCGTTGCGCTCCAATTCCGCTCCCGTTTGCCCACGCCGGGGGGCGCCCAAGTAGGGCCATCTCGCCAGGGGGCGCCACTCAGGGCGAAAACGGGAGAGGAATTGGAGCGCTTTCTGCGAGGAGGCGCTGTTCCCCCGTTTCCTACAATTTGTAGGAGAGCAGACTCATCATTTTTCCCACTTTGCCGTAGACACCCCTTGCTACACGAGTTACACTGCCCTCATGTTGGCGGTTCGCTCAGACCAGGCTCTCGCTATCCCCTCTCCCTGTTACTCTCCAGTTCGGGTTGCTGCCCTCCAGCGACCGTTGTGCCGTCCTAAAACATACACGCGGCAAAGACCAGTCAGGCCTCACCCGGCCAAGCGTGAAGCCGTCGACTGACTCAAGCCCTCGAATCTCTTGTTGAGACCCTTCGTGGATGCGTTCGGAGCACCCACGTGAAGCCTGCGAATCCGTCGCCAAGCAAGAAAGGAAATTCCGACCATGCGCGCGTTCCCAAGAGTGCTAGCGCTGCTGCTGGCAGGGACCCTCGTGCTCACCGGCTGCCAAGCGGCGCAGCCCGCCGCACCCCGCTCCGAGGGTCCGCCCCAACCCGCGACGTCCCAGGAGAAGCCGGCCACCTCCGACACGAGCTCCACCAAACCCGAGGAGGAGAAAACCCTCGTCATCTCGCTTGAGCGAGAGGTCAAAAACTTCGCGAACACGATCAAGTACGATGGCGGCTCCTGGTTTATGGGAACCCTGATCTTCGACCGGCTGGTCGCCATGGACTACGGGCCTGATTTCAAGATCCACCCGCTGCTGGCCGAGTCGTGGGAAGCCTCGCCCGACGGCAAGACCTACACTTTCCACCTCGCCAAGAACGTCAAGTGGCACGACGGCGTCCCCTTCACATCCGCAGACGTCAAGTACACCTTTGATGGAATCGAGGAGCAGAAAGGCGCGGCGCTCGCCACGATGGAGGGCATCGAGAGCATCGAGACGCCTGACGACTCCACCGTCGTCATTCACACGAAGGATGTTGACGGTTCATTCCTGGCCCAATTGGCCATCTACCCACGCACCGAGATTCTGCCGAAGCACATCTACGAGGGCACGAACTGGGCCGAGAACCCGGCAAATTTGAAGCCGATCGGCACGGGACCATACAAGCTCGCGGAGTTCGTCCCCGGCAGCCACATCATCCTGGAGCGCAACGACGACTATTTCCGCGGCAAGCCCCCGTACGACAAGATCATCTACAAGATCATCCCCGACATGAATGTGGCGATCGCGCAACTCAAGGCTGGCGAGATCGATGCGATCAACAACCCACCACCCATTAACCTGCAGGTTGCGCTCGACGAGGAGCCCAACGTGGCCGTCGATATGCCGCCCGGCCCGATGGTCTACTTCCTCGGGTTTAACAACTCGAAGGCCCCTTTCAACGACGTGAAGGTGCGGCAGGCGCTAGCCTACGCCATCGACCGGCCCGGTGTCACAAGCAAAGTGGCCAAGGGCGTCTGCCAGCCATCGCAGGGTACCTATGTCGCCGCCGTCGGGTGGGCGTTCAACCCCGAGACCCGGCTGCCTGACTATGATCCTGCCAAGGCCGAGCAGATGCTGGACGAGGCCGGCTACCCGCGCGGTGCGAATGGGACGCGCTTCCCCCTGAAGCTGACCGTCTCTCGGCCGCTCGAGGTCTCAATGGCCGAGGTCATCAAGGAGCAGCTGCGCCAGATCGGCGTGGACGTCACGGTGGAGCAGCTGGAGGACGCGACTCTGCGCTCGGTCCTCCAGACAGAGAACAAGCACGATGCCTATCTGTACGGCAACTGGTGGGGCCCCGATCCGGCCGAGTGGGAGACGTACCTGCGCTCGGGGGAGATATGGGCCACGCCGCTCAATTATGGAAACCCTGAAGTAGACGAGCTGTTCCACAAGGGCCGGTCCTCGCTGGACCGCAGCGAGCGCGCCAAGCACTACTTCAAGATTCAGGAGATCATGCTGCGCGATATGCCAAGAATCCCGATCATGGATTCCTGCCCCTACTCGTTCGCCCACACCACGACGTACACGGGCTGGTTCTCCGAGGCGCCTGTTTCTTACCGGTTCGACGTGATGAACATGAAGCCGGCCAAGTCGGCCCAGCGTTAGGAACATCAACCATTTTGATTACAATGGGAGTCGAGCATGACAGCACCGAATCTGTTTGGTAAGAAGGTCACAGCCGGCCAGAAGACTAAGTTCCGGGCACCCATTGCCGAACTGCCCGATGGAACGCCGGTGACCGTTCCGGTGGTCGTGGTGCGTGGCGTCGAGGACGGGCCCACCCTGGCGCTCTCCGGCGCGATCCACGGCGACGAGTACAACGGTGTGGCCGCGATCAGCCGCCTATTCCAGCAACTCGAGCCCCGCGATCTGCACGGTACTCTGATAGGGGTGCCGGTCATGAACCCATTTGCCTATTACGCGGAGCGGCGTCTGAACATCTTCGATTACGAACTGCAGAACCTCAACCGGATCTTCCCAGGCGACCCGCGCGGCGATCTAGGCCAGATTATGGCCCACAGACTCTTCACCGAGATCTTCGGCAGCACGGATTACGTGATCGACTATCACGAGGGCGGGCGCGACTTCATGGCGCGCTACTTGATCGTCGGTGGCGGGCTGGAAGAGGACGGCCAGACCTTCGAGCGCGGCCGCGAGATGGCGCGCTGGTTCGGGCACGGTGTTCCCACGGTGCCCACCCGCCGCCTGCATGTTGAGCGCCGGCCTGGCTATAGCGGCACGCTCAGTGGCGCGACCGGCCGGCAGGGAATCTCCACCATCGCTGCCGAGCTGGGCGGTGCCGGGCGTGTCTGGGAGGAGCACGTCGCCGACGCCATCGGCGGCACGCGTAACGTGATGATCGGACTCGGGATGCTCTCGGGCGAGATGCTCCGCACCCAAGAGCAGCAATACTTCTGCGAGACCCATGAGTGGCCACGGCCCACGCGCTCGGGCCTCCTCGTGCCGACACCCGTGGCCGAGCTGAACGCTGTGGTAGACGAGGGCGAACTGCTCGCCAACATCGTCGATCCCTTTGGCGAGGTGGTCGAGGAGATCCGTGCGCCCTTCCGCTCGGTAATCCTGGACACTCGCCACTCCGCCGTGGTCTACCCTGGGGACTGGACCTACCACTGCGGGAAGATCGACTGAGCGGTTTGAGGGCCGGGCCTGCCTCGTACGCAGAGTCTACCAGGCAGGCCCGCCCGTGAGAGTTGGCGTGAGCATCGAGAGAGACCGGCATGGATATTCGAACGTATGTGGCCGGGCGCGTCCTGCAGATGATTCCGGTCATCCTCCTGATCCTGGTGTTGAACTTCTTCCTAATACATCTTGCGCCGGGCGATCCCGCGTTAATCATGGCTGGGGAATGGGCCACCGATGAGACAGTCGACGCGATCCGAGAGAAATATGCTCTCGACCAGCCCCTGATGACACAGTTGGGCCATTATCTCCTGCAGACGCTCAAGGGCGACCTGGGCTATTCGTACGATTGGGACCGCCCGGTCATCGACCTGATCCTCACTCGGATCCCGGCCACACTACTGTTGGTGCTGACCAGCCAGGGACTCGGTATCACCCTTGGTATCGTGCTGGGTGTGATCGCCGCGCGTTACGCCGGTACCGGGATTGACGCGGCGCTGACACTCAGCGCGGCGGTGCTGTACTCATTACCGGTCTTCTGGCTGGGTTTGATGATGATCGTCGTCTTTGGAATCTGGCTAAAGTGGTTCCCGACGAGCGGGATGATGAGCATCACCGGGGTGCGAGGCGGATTGCCGCACATCGTCGACATCCTGCACCACCTGATCCTGCCGGCGATCTCACTCATGCTGGTCTGGGTCGCGCCGACGTTCCTGCGCATCAGCCGCTCCAGCATGATCGAGGTCATGCACGAGGAGTACATCACTACGGCCCGCGCCAAGGGGTTGAAGGAGCGAGTGGTGTTCTTCAAACATGGGCTGCGTAACGCCCTGCTGCCGAGCGTGACGATCATCGGCCTCAACCTGAGCCTGGCGATGTCAGGCGCGCTCCTGACCGAAACTGTGTTCTCGTGGCCTGGCATGGGCCGACTCATGTTCGAGGCGATCTTCCGCCGGGACTACCCGCTGCTGATGGGCATCTTCCTGTTCTCGACAATCATGGTCCTGTTCGGAACCCTGCTGACTGATATGTGTTATCGCGTATTGGACCCCCGCCTGAAGTTGCGCTGAGAGAGAGATCATGGCTACCAAGGAAATTGCGCTTCCCGCGGCCAGGCCCGCCTTCATGGAGGGAATCCACGATTTCTGGAGACAGTACCGCCGACAGGTCCGCGCCGTTCTCGGGCTGGCACTGGTACTGCTGGCGACCGTGGTTGGACTGTTAGCCGGACAGCTAGCGCCCTACTCCTTCAGCGCGATGTCCGACGACCTGTTGCAAGCACCCTCGCTCGCCCATCTGATGGGCACGGATCAGCTGGGGCGCGATATCTTGAGCCGGGTCATCTGGGGGACGCGAGTCTCATTGCTCTTCGCCCTCGGAGTGGCATTCATCTCCCTGCTGATCGGCGGGCTTCTCGGCGCCATCGCAGGCTACTACGGGGGCGTACTCGACGCCGTCCTATCGCGGACGTTCGAGGTCTTCCTGACGATCCCACGCCTCTTTCTGATTATCCTGATCGTCGCCTTGTTCGGCAGCAATGTCCTCTTCGCCGTCCTGGTAGTCGGCATCACCATCTGGCCCGCCAATGCTCGGATCACCCGTGCACAGGTGCTGACGCTCAAGGAGCGCCCGTTCGTGCGCGCAGCGCGTGCCTCAGGTGCCGGAGATATGCGTCTGCTCTTCCGCCACATTCTCCCGAACGGGCTCCAGCCGGTCATCGCCAACTCGACGCTGCAGATGGCCAGCGCAATCCTGATCGAAGCGAGCCTCAGCTTTCTCGGCCTGAGCGACCCCAATCTGCCGAGTTGGGGCCGGATGCTGCAGGAGGCCCAGTCGTACCTGCAGACCCAATGGTGGTTAGCCTTCTTCCCCGGGGTCGCCATCGCGCTCCTGGTCTTCGGCTTCACCCTGCTGGGCGATGGAGTCAACTACGCCCTCGATCCGCGGTCCCGGCGGCAGTAAGTCTACTACCGTATGTATCCTCCGTAGCGGGCCACCTCGAGTCTGCGAGGGAGGTCTGACGGTGAGCTTGCCCTGAGCCTGCCGAAAGAGTCTCGTTTGCAATCGCGTGTCATGCTTCGCTTCGCTGACCACGACGTCAAGCAGAGTGGTAGTACCAAGTCCACCGATCAATACCTTTGCCGAAACGCCAACAGCCTGCTTATGCCACTACATCTAGGGCACCGGTCAAGTCCTCAGACTTCCGAAGTCAGGTAGGGACCGTACTTGTCCAAAGCGCGCTCCGACGACGGTGA
>DOUV01000242.1:5725-12403 GCA_003520455.1 Chloroflexota bacterium
GATGACTTGACCGGTGCTCTAGGGTTACCTTTGCATACCTAACTACTGCATAGAGCAGGCTGCAGTACGCCGAGCAGTATTAGCCAAAGTATTGCTGACAGAAGAGGAAGCGAATGCTGGGCTGGAATCAATCGTCCCAGGCCATCACGACGGCTGCACAGGGATCTGTGACTCCGAGAGTCGACTTCGACGTCGAGGGCAGAGCCAGGCCGCTGCTAGAAGTCCGCGATCTACGGATGCAGTATGAGACATCCGGGGGGCTCATCCATGCCGTCGACGGAATCTCGTTCAGCGTCGCACCCCACCAGGCTATCGGGTTGGTGGGGGAATCGGGCTGTGGCAAAAGCTCGGTCGCCCGCTCGATTCTGCGGCTCCTGCCGGAGAACGGGCAGATCGTCGGAGGCGAGGTGCTCTTCGAGGGCGAGAATCTGCTGGCCTTGAGCGAAGAGCAGATGCGCCGGGTCCGCTGGAAACAGGTCGCAATGATCTTCCAGAGCGCCATGAACGCTCTCAACCCCGTCCTACCGCTCGGGGAGCAACTGGTCGAGGCGCTGGAGGCCCACACGCCGGTGGAGCACCCTGAGGCGCTCAAGCGTGCGGGCGAGCTTCTAGGAATGGTTGGCATTGCGCGCGAGCGGATGGCGAGCTATCCGCACGAGATGAGCGGTGGGATGCGGCAGCGGGCGATCATCGCGATGAGCCTGATGTGCAATCCCAAGCTGATTATCGCCGACGAGCCCACGACGGCTCTCGACGTTGTGATGCAAGCCCAGATCCTGCGCGAGATCAAGACGCTCCAGCGGCAACTTGGGCTCGGCCTGGTACTTATCACCCATGACATCTACGTGGTCTCTCAGGTCTGCGACACGGTTGCCGTGATGTACGGCGGCGAGATCGTCGAGCAGGGGCCGGTCGACTCGGTCTTTGGGAGTCCCACGCACCCGTACACGGCGGCGCTCCTGCGCTCCTGCCCAAACGTGCGTGGTCCCAAGCGGGATTTAGTGGCGCTGCGTGGCTCGCCGCCCGACCTCGTCGCCCCGCCAGCCGGCTGTCGCTTTGCACCACGCTGTCCCTCCCGGCAGGACGTCTGCGAGCAGCCCGTTCCCACCGTGGCGCTGCAGGCGGACCGCACCAGCCTCTGCCATTTCGCCGGCTCGCTCGACTTCGATACGGCGCGCTTCCCGGTTGTCCAGCACGAGCAGAAGGCAGTTGTGAGTAACGAGACGCTGGTGCGCGCGACCGGACTCCAAAAGCGGTTCCCGGTGCGTACCGGCCTCCTGGCGTCCCTGATCGGCGGCAAGAGGCAGTTCGTCCACGCCGTCGACGGCGTCGATTTCGAGATCCGCCGGGGCGAGATTCTGGGTCTGGTTGGCGAGAGTGGTTGCGGGAAGACAACCACCGGCATGATCCTCTCGCTGCTGGAGAGCCCGACCAGCGGGGCGGTGAGCTTCGACGGGGCCGAATTACACACCCTGGCCCGCCGCGACCTGGTTACCTTTCGCCGACGCGTGCAGCCTATCTTCCAGGATCCCTACGAATCCATCAACCCCCGCATGCGGGTCCTCGACGTCATCGGTGAGCCACTGGCGATTCACAGCATCGGCGCCTCGCCCGCCGAGCGCCGAGCGCGCGTCTTCGAGATGCTGGATCTGGTGGGACTCAAGCCACCGGAGGACTTCGTTGGCAAGTTTCCGCACCAACTCAGCGGCGGTCAGCGGCAGAGAGTCGCCATCGCGCGTGCCATGATCTTGCATCCGGAACTGGTCGTCGCAGATGAGCCGGTTTCGATGCTCGACGCCTCAGCCCGCTCAGGGGTCATGCAGCTGATGCTCGAGCTGTGCCGCAAGCTGGCGGTGAGCTACCTGCTGATTACCCACGATCTGGCGATTGCCCGCTACATGTGCGACCGCATTGCCATTATGTACCTCGGGCGCGTCGTGGAGATTGGGCCAACTGAGGAGTTGATTGCCAATCCGCAGCACCCATACACCAGGATCCTGCTGTCAGCCGTTCCGACGGCCCACACCGACCTGGCCGGAGGGGAGCTGGAGATCGTCGGCGAGCCGCCCAACCCGATCCACATCCCATCCGGCTGTCGCTTTCACACCCGCTGCCCGGTCGCGCAGCACCCCATCTGCAGCCAGGAGATCCCGCGTCTGGTCGAGCGCGGCACCGGGCACCCCGTTGCCTGTCATCTGGCATAACCAGTAGAAGCGAGACAACGCAGGCGCCGGCGGCACGAGCTGGCCGCCGTTGGCGCGTCCACCTTAGGATGAGCAATGAGAATCGGTATCGACATCGGCGGGACGTTCACCGACCTGGTGATTTTCGATGAGGTGAGCGGAACACTGCAGACCCACAAGGTACTTTCAACCCCGCAGGACCCGGCGCAGGGGGTGTTTGACGGTCTCCGGATCGTGCAGAACGGGCGCTGGCAGGTCGTGCATGGCTCGACCGTGGCGACCAACGCCCTGCTAGAGCGCAAGGGCGCCCGCACCGCTCTGGTCACCACCCGCGGCTTCCGCGACATTCTAGCGATCGGCCGGCAGAATCGCGACGCCATCTACGACTTCTTTGCGGATCGACCCGAGCCACTCATTCCCGCCGAACGGCGGCTGGCAGTGGACGAGCGAATCGACCATCACGGCGACGTGCTTGTCCCGCTCGATCCCGAGTCCTTGGACGAGCTGGTAGAAGAACTCCACTCCCTTGAGGTCGAGTCCGTGGCCATCTCGCTGCTCTTCTCGTTTCTGCGTCCCGAACACGAGCGCCTGATCGCCGGGAAGCTCCGCGCGGCCGGTTTCGTCGTCTCGCCGTCGAGCGAGATTCTCCCCGAATTCCGCGAGTACGAGCGCACCAGTACCACCGTGATCAACGCCTACGTGGCCCCGATCATGGATCGCTATCTGCGCCGGCTGGAGGTGGAGCTGGATGCCGACGACTTCCGCATCATGCAGTCCAACGGGGGCAGCATCCACACCACCCAGGCGCGCACCCAGGCCGTCCGGACGATCCTGTCCGGGCCAGCCGGAGGCGTGGTCGGTGCCCACTCGGTCGCCGCTGCGGCCGGCTTCGACCGGATCATCTCTTTCGACATGGGAGGCACGTCCACTGACGTCTCGCTCTGCGATGGGGGAATCCGGGTTACTTCGGAGGGCGAGATCGGCGGCCTGCCGATCCGTGTGCCAATGCTCGACATTCATACCGTCGGCTCCGGGGGCGGCTCCATTGCCAGGGTCGACGCGGGCGGCGCGCTACGTGTCGGTCCCGCGAGCGCAGGTGCCAGCCCCGGCCCGGTCTGCTACGGTCTGGACGGGACCCGTCCCACCGTCACCGATGCAAACCTGGTGCTTGGGCGGCTCGCGCCCGACTTCTTTCTCGGTGGGAGGATGCGGCTGGCGGAAGAAGGGGCCCGCGCGGCGCTGGGAGAGCTGGCCGCCGAGGCCGGTCTGGCCGCGCGCAATGGACTCGACGCGGCTCAGGTGGCTGCCCTGGGGGTGATTCAGGTCGCGAACGCCCATATGGAGCGCGCTCTGCGCGTGATCTCAGTCGAACGCGGCCACGATCCAGCCGACTTCACGCTCGTTTCGTTCGGGGGCACGGGCGGGCTCCACGCCTGCGACTTGGCGCGCGGTCTTGGCATCCCGCGGGTTCTCGTGCCGAGCGCGGCCTCGACGCTCTCCGCCTTTGGCATGCTGATCTCCGACGTCGTCAAAGACTATGTGCAGACAGTCATGCTGCCGGGCAACACACCGCTTGCTGAGCTGGAACAGCGACTGGCCCCACTCGTGGAGCGGGCCTGGCACGAGATCGTGGCCGAGCAGGTCGCGGCCGAGCGGGTGGCACTCCAATGTGAGCTCGATATGCGCTACGTCGGCCAGGCCTACGAGCTGACGATCCCCCTCAACGGCGGGAACGTGCACGAGGCCTTTCACGCTGCCCATCACCAGGCCTATGGCCACAGTGAGCCCTCGGCGCCGGTCGAGATCGTCAACCTCCGGCTCCGCGCCGTCGGCCGCGTGCCGCAGCCAGTGCTGGCGGAAGAGCCCTGCGCGTCCGCCGATCCCTCCCCAGCCTATCTAACACACCGCCCGGTCGTCCTGGCTGACGGTGTTGCCGACGTTCCCTTCTACCGGGGAGACACGTTGCGCCCGGGGAATGTGGTCGCAGGGTCGGCGGTCATCGTCCAAAAGGACACAACGATCTTCCTGGCCAGAGGCGACTCTGCCCAGGTGGATCCACACGCCAATCTCGTCATCAGCCTCAGCGGGAGCGTCTGATATGTACGATCCGATTCGACTCGAGGTCTTCAAGCATCTCTTTGCCTCCATGGCCGAAGAGATGGGCATGGTGCTCCGGCGCACAGGCTACTCGCCCAATATCAAAGAGCGACGGGATTTCTCCTGCGCCCTTTTCGACGCAGATGGCAACATGATTGCCCAGGCAGCGCATATTCCGGTCCACCTCGGCGCGATGCCGACGTCGGTGCGCGCGGCTGTCGAGGCTCTGCCCTTTGCGCCGGGGGATGTCGTCATCCTCAACGATCCGTTTCACGGCGGGACTCACCTGCCGGACATCACGTTGATCTCGCCGATCTTCGTGGGCGCCGGCCGGTCGCGGCAGCTCATGGGCTTCGCGGCCAACCGTGCCCATCACTCTGACGTTGGGGGGCTGGCGCCCGGCTCGATGCCGCTCTCCCAGGAGCTCTATCAAGAGGGCGTGATCATCCCACCGCTCAAGCTAGCCGAAGGTGGGCGGATCAACCAGGGCCTACTGGATCTGTTGCTCGCCAACGTCCGGACGCCCGACGAGCGCGCCGGGGACATCCGGGCACAGCTGGCAGCCAACCGCAAGGGCGCCGAGCGGATGCAGGCGCTCGTCGCCAAGTACGGACGGGACGAGATCGAGCGCGCCATGGGTGCACTGCTGATCTATGCCGAGCAGATGACCCGCCGGCTGCTTGGCACGCTCCCCGACGGCACGTATCGCTTCTGCGATCGCCTCGATAATGACGGGGTCGACCTCGAGCCGGCCGAAATCGTCGTCGCCATCACCATCGAGGGCGAGCAAGCGAAAGTCGATTTCACCGGCACCTCTCCCCAGCGGAAGGGGAGCGTCAACGCAGTCTACTCGATCACCCTCTCGGCCACCTGCTACGTCTTCCGGGCGCTGATCGGCCTGGATATTCCGGCCAACAGTGGTTGTCTCGCGCCGATCCAAGTGATAGCCCCGGAGGGGACGCTGGTCAACGCGCGGCCGCCGGCTGCAGTGGCCGGCGGCAACGTCGAGACCTCACAGCGCATCACCGACGTTCTGCTCGGCGCCCTGGCGAAGGCCTGCCCCGAGCGAGTGCCGAGCGCCAGCCAGGGAACGATGAATAATCTGACCATCGGCGGTTGGGATGCCGAGCGTCGCCGCCCGTACGCGTACTATGAAACGATCGGCGGGGGTATGGGCGCCCGCCCCGGCAAGGACGGGGCCGACGCGATCCAGACCCACATGACCAACACGATGAACACGCCGGTCGAGGCCCTGGAGTACAGCTACCCCGTGCGGGTACAGCGCTATGAGATCCGCCGTGGTGCCGGCGGTCGCGGGCGCTTTCGGGGGGGCGACGGCATCCGCCGAGACATCGAGTTCACACAGGAAGCACAGGTCACCATTCTCTCAGAGCGGCGCAGGTTTCCCCCCTACGGTCTGGCCGGGGGCGGGCCCGGCCAGACCGGACGTAACGTACTCCTCCGCGATGGAGAAGAGCACGAACTGCCCGGTAAGGTGAGCCTGAGGGTGAGAGCGGGCGATGTGCTCAGTATTCAGACCCCAGGCGGCGGGGGGTATGGCAGCGAAGGAAGCTAAGGGGCCTTCGGCTTCGCATCAGCGGTCGTGAACAATAGTACACCGAGGGCCAGGAAGCCAGCATGCTGCCGGGCACGTCGCCCGTCTGGTGGAACAATGCCCTTCGGAATTGCACGTCCTCCTCGAATTCAGGCCGGCACCAAGAATCGAAGCGTTCTTTGAGAACTTCTTCGGTTTTGGCAAGGATGGCGAGACCGAAAAGCAAGGCTTGCCGATTCTGTTCCAGATTGCCCTCTTGTTTCAGGGATTCAACGACAAAATGCGGCTGCCACCGTTGCTCTTTGGCCGACTGCTTCCTATGCTGGCGCCGGGCGGCCGGTTGCCTGGCTGACGGGGCACTTCCCCTGGAGTATAGTAACACGGCGTACGATACCCCAGTCTTTGGTTAACTCCAGCCGGCGACCCACGCTGAGTCATCGATGGGGCCCCCACCGCCTGTCCGGAGTTCCGCTCCGCTTCACTCTGTACTACCCGAATCACCAGTTCTCCGCGGTTCTGCATTGTCCACCTTCCACGTAGAGCAGGTACTGGTTGAAATCGGTGATGCTGTTCTCCAGCTTGAGTGTCACGCGCCCTTTGCGGAACCCGGCGAGGTCGGCACAGGCCGGGGGTTGGTCAGCTTGCGCAGGTTCCCAGCGCTGGCGTCGAGGACATAGATGTCTGAATCTTGACACTCCCACGGTTACGCCCTGCGGGGCGTCCCCAAGCGAGCAGATCTCGCTTGGGCGTCCCCCACCGGGGAGAAACCGTGGGATTCTCGCTTCTCCCCTGCGGGGGACGCCCCCACGAGAGGCTCTTGCTTGTCCCCTACGGGGGAATCCC
>DOUV01000024.1 GCA_003520455.1 Chloroflexota bacterium
ACGCCGGCCGGTTCGGGCGGCAGCTGGTGCATCAGTTGCCGGACCGCGGCGATCGCCAGGGCACGATGAGCGTCGCTCGCGATTTCATCCAGGCTCCAGTAGCGGTGCCCTTCTATCTCCCAGAGGAGGGGATAGCCGGCGGCCCGTTGAGAGATGCGGATCATATCGGGGCTCGGGCCAGCCACCGGCTGGTCGGAGCCCCGGCGACCGCGCCAGGTATACCAGGCGATCATCATGCTGACGGCGATTACGACCGAAGCGGTGTAGAGTACGAGTTCCATACTCGCTCCTCCCCGGCTGAGTTGGCTCTCTCTCGTCGCTCAGGGGCAGTAAGTGCCCCACGCAGCGGCGACAGTGGCGATGTCAACAACGTCGATGACCCCAGCGGTGCCGCCGAGGTCGAAGCGAGCGTCATAGGCCGGGTCGCCGCTGCTCGCAGGCCAGCGTTGCGCCACGGCCGTTACGTCCTGGAGGTCAACAGTGCCGTCGCCATTGAAGTCCTCGGGCACCGGCGTGCAAACCGGCGGGGCTGAGCCGTACTGCCAGACGCTCATTCCATAGAAGGCCTCGAACAGGGCCGGGCCGCGTCCTCTTCCGGTGGCAAGACCGCGCCGGCTGGGGCGCGGGGAAGCAGTATCGCCCATCGGGGCGACCGAGTTGCCGCCGGCGGTCAACCGCAGGACGTCTCCGTACGCGTAGGCCGCGTACAGGGTCTGGTCGCTCGCGTAGGTGGGCGAGAGCGCCAGGCCACGGAACATGCCGCCGTACAGGGAGGACCAGCCGGAACCGGCATTCGTGACGCGCCACAGCCCATTATCCTCAGTCGCGACGAAGATGGTCCGGTCGTTCGCATAGTCCGGTGAGATTCCGAGCGCCCACACGCGCTGGCCCGCCAGCCCAAGTTGGGTCCAACTGCCGCCGCCGTCGTTGGATTTCCAGAGGCCATCGCCGTAGACACCCGCGAAGATGGTCCGGTCCTGCTCGAAGGTGGGCGAGATCGCCAGGGCGATCACCGACTTCCCCGCGATCTGGTTGGATAGGTGCGTCCAGGTCGCACCCCCGTCGGTCGAGTGCCAGAGTCCGTTGTCGGCTGGCGACCCTCCACCCGTGCCGGCGAAGATCAGATTTTCTGCCGGATAACCGGGTGAGTAGACCAGCGCCCGGATCTGGTTGCGGGGACCGCTGCCCAGGGCCGGCTCGCGCCAGGTCTGGCCGCGGTCGAAGCTATAGGCGATACCGGCGTTCCAGTAGTTGCCAGCGACCAGATGCGGCACGGAGGCGAAGTTGGGTGCGGTCGCAATGGCGGTGGTGGCCGTCGTCGCGTAGACGGTCCCATTGCGAGATAGCCAGGTGGTCCCGCCATCGTCCGAGCGGAAGAGCCCGCCCCCGTTCGCCCCGGCGAAGACGGTGCCGTCGTCGGCCACGTGGACCACCATCGCCTGCTGTGCGGCCAGGCCGGCGACTCGCAACTCCCAGCCGCTGCCGACCCCGCCACCTGGATGGAAGAGAACGCCCGCCCCGTGGGTGCCGACGAAGAGTGGTTGCTGGGCCGGGTTGGTCGCGTCGAAGCCGGGCATCGGGCGGATCACGTAGGTATCTTTGCGAATGGCACTGACCCCATCGAGCAGGGGGTACTCGAGCCGGCTCCAGGTCGCCCCGCCGTCGTTGGAGCGCCACAGGCCGGTGTTGATATCGCCGGCGAAGACGACATCGTCGCCAGCATTGCCGTCGGCGCCGTCGAAGTCGGGCGCGATCGCGAGGTAACGACTGTCCATCCACCAGTCGGGGCTGGTGAGCACGCGGCTCCAGCTCAACCCACCGTTGGTCGTCTTCCACACACCGGCGCCATAGCTGCCGACAAAGATGATGCCGTCGTTCGCGAAGTTTGGTGAGAACGCGATATCACGAATGTCCTGGGTGGGGAGGCCGCTGTTCCGCAGTTGCCAGGTGACGCCGCCGTCGGTCGAGCGGTAGAGCTTCCCAGCGGTACAGGAGGCGAAGGCCGTACGATCGCTGGCGAAGTTTGGCGAGAAGGCGACGTGCCAACAACTCATCCCCAGCGCATTCCCGTCAACGCGCTTCGACCACGAGAGGCCGCCATCGGCCGAACGGAAGATGCCCGCGGCGCGGTTTCCCTGGTGGTTGGCGCCGGCAGCCAGCGCGACTCCACTCGTGGCAAAGTCAGGAGCGAAGGCGACCGCCTGGACTTCCATGAGACGGTCGGCGTCGATACTTCCGGGGCTCGGGTAGACCTTGCTCCACGTCTGGCCGCCGTCGGTCGATCGATGGATGCCCCCGATCTTGGCCCCGGCGAGGGCGACATTATCGGCGGTGAACGCCGGGGAGAGGGCGACGCTTGGAATGTCGGGGTCATTCAAACCGGTGTTGACGGCGGTCCAATGGAGTCCGCCGTCGGTCGTCTTCCAAACGCCACCGCCCAGGCTGGCCGCCAACATGGTCTCAGGCCGCCCCCGCGCGAAGTCCAGGCCGGTGATCCAGCCTCCGTACGGTCCGGTTGTGAACCAGGTCGGGCTTTCCGCGTGAGCCGGCCGGCCGGTAACGGCCAGCCAGAGGAGGAGCAGGACCAACAGATACCGAGGCAGCCGTCTCATGTTTCCTGAGCCTTGCCCTGCAACGCTCGGCTTCGGTACGGGCGGTGGGCAGCCCGCTGCGGCCACGCCAGGGGTCGAGGGCAGCCCTGGCGCGGGGTCGGAGACCAAGAGGCTCACTGAGGCGTACACGTCTCGTTCCACTCGGCGCTAATCATCTGAATATCGAGCAGGTTGATGAGGTTGTCGGGGACCAGGTCGTAGGCCGGATTAAAGCCCGGATCGCTTAAGCGGGTGCCCCAGGCATCGCTCACCACGAGGATGTCCTCGGCATCGACAACCCCACTGTGGTTGAAATCGTGCGGGTGAACGCAGGCTGTTGGTGCATCCCCGTACTGCCAGAGCCCCAGACCCTGAGTAATCGCGAAGACGGCCGCCCCGCTCCCGCTGCCCGCTGCCAGCCCGAGGCGAGTCGGTTCGCCGAACGGGAGGCCGGTCGGGGTCCAATTCGTACCACCGTCGATACTGACCTGAATGTCCCCGGGGTAGGGTGCGATCCAGAGCGTGCGGTCGATGGCAAAGCGGGGTGAGACGGCGATGCCGCGCACTTTGGTCCAGCCGTTGTAGAGCTGGCTCCAGGCCGCGCCCCCGTTGGTCGAACGATACACTCCCCCTGGATATTCCATCGCGGCGAAGACGGTGTGATCGCTGGCGTAATTTGGTGAGATGGCGATCTGCCAGACCTTCTCACCCGACAGCCCACTGGATACCCAGGTCGCGCCACCATCGGTCGAGCGCGAGACTCCTTGACCGAGGGTGCCGGCGAACATCGTCCCATCCGAGGCGACGGCCAGTGAGTGAACGCCCTGCCCCCGCAGGGCGATCTTGCTCCAACTCACACCGCCATCGGTGGAGCGGCAGATGCCGTCCCACGTGCCGATGAACACGGTGTTGGCGTTGGTGAAGACACCGTCGTAGCTCGCAGCGCAGCCGTCGAGCCGGTTCTGATCGGCCGGCGTCCAGTTGAGTCCACCATCCTCCGAGTGGTAGAACTTATCCCACTCGCCGTAGGCCGTCCCGATGACGAGTTTCTGCGTGCCAGCAAAATTCGGCGCGATGGCCAGCGCCGTGGCGGATTGCAGCCCCAGTACGCGGGCGGCACTATCGTCGTTGCGTAGAGTCCAGGTGGCGCCGCCGTCGTCGGAGCGGTAGATTCCGCCTCCCAGGCTCGCGACGAACACCGTGCCGTCATCGGCGACCTTCACGGTGTTGAGCCAGTGGCCGTACATCCCCTGGTTGGCCGCCGTCCAGTTCCAGCCGCCATCCTCACTCAGGAAGAGGCCGGTTCCGTGAACGGCCGCGGCGAGGCGTTGGGGACCATTCCCGGTTGAGTCCCAGTCCGGGCTCAACGCGACGTCATAGGTGTCGGGCAGGACTCGACTCCCGTCGACGTCGGGGAAAACAAGCCGGCGCCAGGTATTCCCGCCGTCGTCGCTGCGGAAGGGAGACCACGATGGACGACCTGCGATGACGATGTCGGGGACGCTATCGGTGCCGTCGTAGTCGGCCGGGAGAGCGACTGTAAGATAATCGCTCGTATTCTTGACCGAAAAATCATCGCCGTTCATCGGCAGTTGGGCGAAGGTGGCGCCGCCGTCCGTACTCTTCCAGACGTAGGCACTCTTGTCATAGTAGTAGAGATCACCCCACTCGTTCACCGCCGCTGTGCCGAGGTAGACGTGGCCGTCGCCGGTGTAGTGCGGCGAGATTGTAATGTCGTACACGCGAACGGCAGCGCCGAGGCCAGTGGCGGCCATCTGGGTCCAGCTCTGGCCGCCATTTTGGGAGCGGTAGACCCTGGCGGTCGATCCGTAGAAAGCGACGTCGGGTGCGTCTTTGGCGATTGCGATGCTGAAACCGGCGAGCGTGCTAATCCCGCTGTTGGAGGGTGACCACGTGCCGGGATCACCGTGGGAGATCGAGCGCAAGACACCTTCCGTCTGCGAGGCGACCATGACGAGCCCATCGGACTGAAAATTGGGCGAGATGGCGACGTGCCAGTAGTAGGTATCTCTGGTGACGGCGCTGGCGGCGTAGACCTGCTGCCAGTTCTGCCCGCGGTCCTGACTCCGCCAGACTCCGGCGCGAGTGGTGGCGAACAGCGTGCCATCGCTGGCATAACCTGGTGAGAACTCGATCGAGAACACCTCGAGATCCGCGGCACTCGCCGGCTGAAGTGAGGAGACGAAATGCTGGCCGCCATCCGTACTCTTGTAGATGCCACCCTTGCGGGCGCCGACGAAGATGGTCCGGTCGTTTACAAAGTTGGGAGAAAGAGCGACGGCACTGCCCCACCCGCCCCAGGGGCCAACATTGTGCCAGGTTGGCCCGGCGGCGTGGGCACCAGTGAACGAGAGGCTGAGGGAGGCGACGGCGACGAGGAGTCCTACGGCCGCAACATAGCGGCTGCGCCGCCGGGCGCAGCGATCCGGCACCATGAGAGTTCCTCCTGTGGAGCGCGCTGATGGAAGCCTAGCAAAGCGCTGGGGACGGAACAATAGCGCACTGGTAACGGTGAGACCGGACGACTGGTCCGAGCAACGTGGCTACCATTGGGTAAGACGTGAACTGTGCCGGGATAGTAACGACCAGTTTGAAGATTCATCCGGCCGCAGCGGGTGAGCGGCCCATTCCGATCGAACGTGGCGGGGCCCCTGCCGTTTGCCGAAAACTGTGGACTGCATCCGGGTGCGCGTGGGGCTTGCATCGGGGTGGTGTGTGGGGTACAATAAGCGTGACAATGGTGTACAAACGACAATAACCGCTACGGCCCGTGTGCCATGCCTGCAGGAGGAGACACCCATGCAGATCGGTCTAAAGGATGCGTTGGTCATTGTTGACGTTCAGAACGACTTTTGCCCCGGTGGGGCGCTTGCTGTGCCGGAAGGCGATGCCGTCGTCCCGATCCTCAACGAATACGCCCGCCGCTTCCACGAAGCCGGGGCGCTGGTGGTCGCGACGCGCGACTGGCACCCCATCAATCACAGTTCCTTCCAGGCTCAAGGCGGCCCGTGGCCGGTCCACTGCGTTCAGGGGACCGAGGGCGCGGCCTTCCACCCCGACTTGCGGCTACCGCCAGGCAGCTTGATTGCGAGTAAGGCGGACAATCCGGAGGTCGAAGCCTATAGCTTCTTCGTCGGCACCGATATGCCCGAGCGCCTGCGCGAGCACGGCATCAAGCGGCTCTTCGTGGGGGGGCTCGCCACGGACTACTGTGTCAGGAGCACCGTTCTCGACTCGGTGGCAGCGGGATTCGACACCTACTACCTGGCCGATGCCTCGCGGGGCGTCGAGGTCCAGCCTGGCGATACGATCCGAGCCGAGGCTGAGATGGAGGCGGCCGGTGCCACGCGCATCACGCTCAACGATATCCAGACACGGGTGCTGGCGAGCGAGCCGCGCACCGATTGAGGGCCTCTGTCTGACGGTGGCCGCCAGAGGCCGTGACCGGCTTCCGCTGGCGGAAGAACGTGGGGCTCCCGCTCCTGGCGGGAGAAGGGCGTAGAGGGGGGAGAGCCACTCTCGGCGCTGATATCGGGGCGGGATTCGGCCGTCATCGTCGTCGGCATCGTGGCCGACGATGGACACGGATAAGCGCCGATTTGAAATCGAAACGATCCGATTTGTTTCCCACCGGCAGTCCTCCCCCTGGTTTCAGGTGAGAACCGCAACAGCCTGTCCATCCTTGAAGAGATGAGGAGGGGGGCGCCCCTATCTCCCGTTATGGCGATCTACCACAAGCTTCCTGATCTGCGAATTGTTCCGGCCGAGAGTGTGGTTCTGCACGAGGAGACCGATCCGGATCGGACCACGCGCTTGACGGAGATACTGCGGCGCGACCAGGTTCTCAAGAACCCACCGGTCGTCGCTCCGTTGCCAACCAACGGCCGCTTTGTCGTGTTGGATGGCGCCAACCGCGTGGCCTCACTGCGGGCGCTGGCGGCCGCCTCCCTCCTCGTCCAGGTCGTTGAATACGACGAAGTACAGCTCGATACGTGGAATCACCTCGTGACCGGTATGGATGAGGTCCAGCTCTTCGATACGATTCGTACCGTTCCAGGGCTCACGCTGGAGCCCGCCACTCTGCGCCAGGCCCGGAACCGCCTGGCCACGCGCCGCATCCTGGGCTACCTGATCAACCCTGAGGGGCACGTGTATCTGTTGCGTGGGGGTGAGGGATTGCGGGATGAGGCCCGATTACTGAACGACGTCGTCCGGGCCTACAAAGGAATGAGCCAGATTTTCCGTCTAAAGGCGGATTCAATTGCAGAATTGAAGCAGTACTATGAGGGTATCGCTGCACTGGTCGTTTTTCCGTCATTTACCCCGGCTGATATCATCAACCTCACTCTCGTTGATGCGAAATTGCCAACCGGGATCACACGGCATCTTATCCCCGGTCGGGCCCTCCGGCTCAACTACGAAATCAGCACGCTCATGAGTGACCGTTCGTTGGAGGAGCAGAATAGAAAATTGGGCGAGTTCGTTCACCAGAAACTGGCAGCGCGTGAGATTCGTTTCTACGAAGAAAGCACCTTTCTATTCGACGAATAGACGGACCGGCAGGCGCGTTTCGGAGACCGGAGCGATCCTCCGGTCTTTTGTTGTCCACATTCTAGCAAGTTTCCAATTGAACCTGACAATCGCTGACGGGAGCCGGGCGGGC
>DOUV01000252.1 GCA_003520455.1 Chloroflexota bacterium
CAGCGCGCGCTCGGCTTCACGGGTTTGCAACGCACCGGCCATATCGTCAAAGGCACGTGCCAGGTGGCCGAATTCCCCTCCATCATATGACAGGCCGGTGCGAGTGCTCAAGTCGCCAGCGCTCAGTCGGTTTGTCGCAGCGACAAGCGCCTTGACCGGGCGCAGAATGAAGGCGTTGCCCCCGCGCCGCGCCGCCTCAAGCGCCAGCATGGCAGCCAGCGCCAGCCCGAGCAAGTTGCCGATGAGAAGCTTGTTCACCTCGGCATAGGCGACTGAGGTGGGGATGCCGACACTGATATAGAGGCCTCCATCTTCCGGCTCAGCATGCAGTGGTGTGAAGGCAAAGAGGCGCCGGACGCCGTCGAGGCCAGGCAGACGGATCGTACTTTCACCCCGCCGCGCCCGAATGGCATCAACGATGGGGGCCTCCGGGACCGTCTCGCCAACCAGGCGGTCGGGGTCAGGAAAGCGGGCCAGGATCGTCCCGTTGCGATCGATCACAGTGAAGGTCGCCCCTGGGGGCAACTGTGTCTGGGCGACAAGCTGGTTGAGCCAGCCCAGATCGAGCGCGACGAAGACCACGGCCCGGACCCGGCCGGTCTCATCGAGGACGGGGTGGCCGAAATTAAGGGTGGCCCTGTTGGTGACGCGATCGATCTGGTACTCGCCGATAGCGAAGTCGCGTTGCTCGAGAGCGCGGCGAAAATAGGGCCGGTCGGCGATCGTGACCGGGTCACTGAGCGGGACGGCACTGCAGACGACGTTGCCGTCCTGTCGGGCGACGCCCAGGAGAGCGTAGAATGGGTACTGTTTCAACAGATCGCCCAGGAGGGCGCTGCAGGCGGCGGAGTCGCCGTCGCGCACCTCAGGGAGTCGCGTCAGGGTGACAAGGACCTGGTGCACACCTTCGATCAATTGCTCCTGACTGGCGGAGGCGAGCCGGGCCACTTGTAGAGTGTTCTCGCGGACGTCACGGGCTGCGCGGTGGCGGTCTGCCCACGCCGAGTAGAAGGTCAGCCCGAAGCCCGGGAGGGTGGCGAGCAGGACAAGGAACAACAGGCGGACACGCAGACTGGCGAAAGAGAAGCGGGGTAGGGCACGAACCCCCACGGGCCTGGTGGTCAGCGCCGGTTCGGCGCACACATCGTGGGCACTCTTCATCGACTTCTTCCATGGGTCGTTCTTGTGGCAGAAGACACAACTCGACACCTCATACCCTATCACGAAGAGGCCGATTCCAGGGGGGGACAAAGATCCTACTAAGGGCTCGTGCGAACAAGGCGCTTGCCGGAGCGCATCGCGATGCGACGCTCCCTGTCCCGCAGAGCATCTCTGGACGGCACCAGCTCCCCGAGATCACCGGCACACGGAACAACGAGAACGGTCGAACCGAGAGCGAGTGATCCGCCGGCTACTGGTGCCCTGGTCCCGGCGCCACCAGTCGCTGGTCAGGAGCTGTGCGATCACGCACCGTGTCGGCCGGGGGGGTCGAGCGGCTCGGGAGCAAGAGCGCCGTGTTGGGTCACAAGAGAAGCACCGGACACTACGGTCGGGTGGCTCCATCGGGAGAACGAGGCGGCAGCGGCCCATCCGGTGGGAGGCGCGAGGCTGGGCCCGGGATCATTATGATCGATGTATGTCGAGCCGTTCGATAACGTCGCGGATCGACCAGCAAGAGCGCATAACGCCAGTAAACCGGGTAATGCGCCCTCCGAAGAGGGTCGCGTACCGCAGGACGGCCCCCTCGCCGCGTGTCTCCAGGCGGCTCGTCGCGTGAATGTCGCCGTACAATTCGTACGCGGTCCCATCATCGAAGATCAGAAAGACCTGTGCAGGCGGCCCGCCAGTATTGCCCTCGCTCACCACCACACTGGCGATAGTTTTTCCAACGATCCTGCCAATTCCAGGATTCATGTGATCCTCCATTCTGCGTAGGTGACCACGCCGCCGCGGGGTTGCAGCGGACCCTGTCTGAATGGGGGATGGCTCCAACGTTGAGGGTTGGATTTCAGGAGGGTCTGTCCTGTTCTGGAACCTCGATGTCCGGCGATGCACCGGCTCGCGATCTCAGCCGTTGTGCTCCTGTTCGGCAGAGATGGCTGGTGGCGGAGCGAGGTCGCGGATCGTGGCCATCAAATCGGAAAGCTCAAAGGGCTTCACGACGACGGCCTGAGCCAAATCGCGCAGCGCGGGCTCGACGTGGCGTTCGCCTGAGACAATAACGACCACCACCTGCCGCAACTTCGGTCGTTGGCGGATGGTCCGCAGCAACTGCGCCCCGCCGATCCCGGGCAGATTCAGGTCGAGCGTGATCAGGTCGGGCTGAACCGTGTCGAGACTGGAGAGGGCGGCGTCGCTCGTGTTTGCCAGAAGCACCTCATAGCCGTCGTCTGTCAACGCCTGCTGGAGAAACGAACTCACGCCCGGGTCGTCCTCAATCACCAAAACGACCCGCTCTGGAACATTGCCGGCCATCGCCCATTCCCCGCCCATGGTTTGTAGTTTGCATCGCTATTGGCAGAAGAGCAGGTTCGGTGCCATCGTTTCGGATGCGGGCGTTGGAACCGTGATCGGGACCCGCTTACAGTGGACGCGGCAAATTCAGACAGTGTGCGTAAAGAGAGGGTGACAACGGGGAAGGACCTGCGCACGGTAACCAGGCGCTGCCACCTCGCAGAGTCGCGATGACATTCGCCACCGCCGCCAGCCTCTGGCCGGCCCACCATACGACTGCCGGTGCCGCCGGCTGCGGGAGGAGACGCGCGCAAAGAAACAGGGCGCCGATCCGTAGATCGGCGCCCTTGCGGTGGTACAGGCGTGGTGACGACTCGCGGAGGTCAGTGCGGTTGAGCGACATGGGTCAACAGCCCTCAGCCTGAGGACCTGGTTGGCCGACCTGGGTCAACAACCCCAACAGTGTCGATCGCCCGCCTCAATACGTAATTCTACACTTTCGAAATTCAGGTGGTATGGGACGGTCATCCCGTAGCAATAGGGACATTAGTCCCGAAGTGCGAGGGTGATGCACTCTGTATCGCGCGATTGGGAGCGATATGAACTAGCCAATGGCAGAATCGAGCCACCGGGATCGGCGAAAGAAGAGGGGAAAGGAGTGCCCGCGAATGTGACGGTAGCGTCAAATGAGGATCACCCACTCGAACGCCTGGCAGGCGGAAAGCGGATGATCCACCCATCGGAAACCGTCGCCGGCACGTGACCGGTCACACTATTCAGGCACGTTTTGGCGGACGTAAACGTCCGCCAGAAGGGGCGCCAGCGCGGCGGTCAAGTCCTCAGACTTCCGAAGTCTGGTGGGACCGTGCTGGCCCAAAGCGCGCTCCGACGACGGTGATCGAGGCGGGCAGCGGCTGCGTACAAGACTTCGGACGTCTGTTCCCTCCCTCCGGGGATTACTTGACCGGTACTCGAGCGCGGCGGGAGGGACTCGAACCCCCGACCCTCAGTTCCGAAGACTGATGCTCTATCCACTGAGCTACCGCCGCTTGTCTTGAGTTCTGAGTCGCTCTGCATTGAAGCGCTGATTTTCTGTTTGAAGATAACTCACAACAGCCAGAACTCATGACTTCGGAAGGGGCGACCAGTGGGACTCGAACCCACAACCTCCTGATCCACAATCAGGCGCTCCGCCATTGAGCTATGATCGCCACGAGTGGGCAAAGTATAGCATCAGCCGCCGCTTCAGGCAAAACCTCGCGCTGAATGGACACACCTCCCCACAGTGATAAATGTCGCGTAGGGGAACGGCAGATAAGCGGCACGTCCAGACGGTCATAGCCGTGGCTCTGGCCTGCCGCGCCCCTACCACGTTCGGGCCGCCGTTCCAGCACAGGCAAAAGCGGACGAACGAGACGAAATACGTCTCGTTCGTCCGCCGCCGTCATTGGGCTATGGCGCCGAGGTGACGGTGAAATACTGGCCGGCGGAGCGGCCGAAGACCTCAGGCATGTACATCTCATAGCCGAGGGCCGGCATGACGTTGAATTCGCCGGGCACCGTGGCGCGCATGAGGTAGGTGGTTTCGTAGGTACCGCGCTTGAGCAGATCCGCGAAGAGCGCCACCTTCTCGTCGCGAATCTCGCGCCGCGACCAGGCATCGTAGAAGAAGGGGCTCTGCTCCTCCGGCGGAAGGACTCGGCGCCCCTCCGGCCCCTGCGCGGCCCGACTGGTGGTCAGCAGACTCGGGTCGATAGCCTCGAAACCAGCCGGGAGCGGGTTCTCGAGCACGAAGAAGTAGAGATCGTTGGGCGCGATCACCGTCAGCTTCACTTGAACCAGGTCGCCCACGGCCACCTGCTTGACCTCGACGCCGGTTGGGCGCAGCGTCTGCGGATCGACGGCAATGTATTGGCGGGCTACGCTCAAGCCCTCGTTCTGGGCGGGGACGTCCTGGCCCGGCAGGAAGTAGCGCACCCACACGGCGTAGTAGAGGCGTCCGGCCCCGCTCTGGCCCGCAGCCGGCGGGGTACGGGTGATAATGAGTTGGTTCGCCTGGTCGAGCAGCAGCTTGCCGACCTCGACTGTCAGGCGCGTGGGCTGGTCAATGGTCGCGACCGTCGCGCGCTCGCTGGCGATGACCTCGTTGTTGAGGGCCACGTCGTAGGTGAAATCAGCGTTGAGCTCACCGCTGGCAGCCATGTAGTCGGTCAGCGCCAGAATCGCCCAGGCACTGGTCTGGGTGCTCTCCCAGACCTCCACCTTGCGTGCCATCATCAGCCAGCGCACGGCCTGAGGCACGAGCAGGTTTTCCGGTTCGGTGCGCACGATGGCGCGCAGGACCAGGGCCGTCGAGCGCTCGCTGGAATCCATCGCCGCCGGGTCGGGTTGGGCCTCTTCCCAGTGGGCGCCGGTGGCGCTCAGGATCGCCAGGCCGGTGAAGTCGCTGACGACTGCTTGGGCTCGCGAGGTTCCTTCTTCGCCGCCGATGTTCAGCAGTGTGAGCGCCAGGAAAGCACGGCCATCGGTGCCGAGGAGCTGGCGCTGCTCGAAGAGCCTGATCGTACGCCCGCTGTCGGGCTGGCCGGTCTCGCTCAGGACGTAGAGGATGAAAGCGCGTGTGTCCAGCGTGGCGTTGTCGTCCCTGTCGGCGGTCCGGCTGAGCCAGCGCGTCAGCCAGCGCTGGGCGCGGGCCAGACGGTCGTCGGGGACGGCGAAGCCGGCGCGTTGGGCCTCGGTCAAGCCCAGCACGGCGTACCCCGTAATGAAGGGATTGGAGGAATCCGCCGGCCACCAGCCCCAACCACCATCGATATTCTGGACATTGATGAGTTTCTGGACAGCCGCGCTGACCTCCTGCCGCAAGGGGGCTTCCAGATCGGGGCGGGCGGCCGCCAGCGGGGCGAGTTGCTGCAGGGCACGCAGGGTCGCGATGTTCGGCAGGAACTTGCTGACGACCTGCTCGGTGCACTCGTAGGGGAAGTGCCGCAGCGACTCGAGGGCACTCCTGGTGGCCCCAGCCAGTGAGGGTGCCAGCTCGACGGTGAGCTCGCCCTGGCTGGGATCGATTGTGGGCGGGAGCTGGATGCTCTCGACGGCGGCGCCGGCGCCCTGGCGGACCTGTCCACTGGTGGCGATAATCTCCGGCGCGGTCAGGTGGTAAACCGGGAGTGTCTGCCGCACGGCGTCGAATTGCCCCGGCGCCTCGACCGTCACAGTGACCTCGGACTGGTCGCCCGGTTCGACGGTCGCCGCGTAGACCACCGGCGCGCGCCCGCCGGACGGCACCGTGACCGTGCGCACGGCCTCGCCTTCCAGCCTCAGGCCACTCGCCTCAAGCTTGATCGTCACGTCGAGACTCTGCCCGGTGTTGTTGTGGATGACGTTGAGCAGTTGGAGCGCGTCGCCCACCACGAAGAAGCGTGGCAGCGCCGGACGCACGAAGAGTGGCTTGGTGCTCACCAGATCCTCGCGGTCGCTGCCGACGATGGTGTTGGCCCCTGTCACGCCGCGGGCGGTCATGGTCCAGGTCGTCAGATTGTCGGGAAGCGTCACCGACACCTCAGCCTTGCCCTGCTCGTCGGTCACCAGGGTGGGTTCCCACAGGGCTGTCTCGGGGAACTCCTGGCGAATCTCGGCCGGGCCAAACATGCCGTTCCCACCCCCACCGCCGCCCTTAGCCTCGGGCGCCAGGCGCTCGCTCACTCGATCCACGTTGACGACCAGCCCGCTGCCGGTCTGGATGCCGAGCGGGCGCGAGCCGTAGAAGACCTGGAGCAGTGACGGGTTCGGGTCCTCAGCCAAGGCCAGGAGGGCCTTGTCCACAAGCGCCAGCGAGACCTCGGCGCTGACCGGCTTGTTCTGGAAATCGGTCGTCTCGACGGTGAACGTCACGATCTGGCGCGGCTGTAACGGCCCCGCGGTCTGGGGCGTGACCTTGACGTTGAGCTGTTGCTGCTCGGTCGAGACCGGCAGATCGATCATGCCAACCCGAATCTCGGGCAGGGGCGTTTGCGGGCTCATGCCCTTGATTGCCACAACTGAGACGTAGATGTTGGGCGCGTACTCGGGCTTGATCGGGATGGCCAGAGTCTCGCTGTTGCTGGCGAGCGTGACCACGCGCGACTCCTTGATGGTGCCGCGCTCAATCGTGACCAGTGCCGTCATGCCCTCGAAGGGCATCGGGACCAGGATCCTGGCCTCGTCGCCAGGGTGGTACTGGCGCTGATCAGCGACCAGCTCTACCGTGTCAGTGTTCTCCTGGCGCCAGGAGACAAACTCATCGCTGCTGACCCAGAGGTAGGCCCGGCTGCGGACCTCGTGGCCACTGCTGTCGCGAGCCGTGGCGAGGACGGTGTAGCTCCCGCCTTCCTCGGGCGTGAACCTGGCGCGCGCCTGGCCGTCCTTGTCGGTTTTGACGGCGTCGCTGGCGACCAGCGTGTCGCTGAAGGTGGTGGTCCAGACGAACTGGCCGTTCTCGGCCTTCTCACGAACGCTGAACCACTCCCGTTTGAAGAACTGCAGACTGACGGTCTGATCAGCCACCGGCTGCTCGGCCGGATCGAGCGTGCGGACCTGGACGCCCTGCTCCTTCCCCGCCTGACCAACGAAGCCCTCGACCTGGAGGCCCACGTAGAACTCGCCCTGGTGGACAACCGTCTCAGCGCGGCCGGTGATCGTCTGGTTGTTCAGATCAGTGACGTCCGCCTCGACGACAAAGAGCTGGCTGCCCCTGGCCTTTTCAATTTTGTCCAGGTCGGTATCCACCTTCCAGGTGAAGCGACCGGCGGCATCGAGCGCGCCCTTGCCCTCGGTGAGTTGCTCGTTGACGCTCTCCTGGAAGGGCGAGAAGAAGCGCTCCTCATCCTCGTCGCGCCAGCTCCAGTAGCCAGGGAGATCCGGGTTGAAGGAGTATGCGCGCCGCAGGATGCGCCACGTGATTGGGGCGTTGCTGAGGGCACCCCCGAAGTAGTACTCGGCCGTCACGCTGGCGTTGAGCGGCTGGTCCTGGACGACAGCGGCGCTATCGGTCTCGACGCTGACCCGGAACTCGGGGCGGCGGTATTCGGCTACGTTGAAGTAGCCGCTGTAGGTTCGCTGGAAACTGTAATCCGCTCGCTGGACCGGAGCATCGGCGAAGTAGATCTCGTACCCGCCGGTTTGGGCCTCCTCCGGCAACGTGATCTGGCCGTGGAAGGTGCCGAACGGCGAGAGCGGGAGCTTCTCGTGGAAGATGTCCTCACCCTGTGGGTTGCGCACGTGGATCTCGATTTCGCGCTCATTGGGGAGTTTGTAGGCGGCGTCGGCGTCCTGCCGGATGACCCCCTTGAAGTAGACCGTCTGGGCCGGCCGATAGAGCGGCCGGTCGGTGTAGATGCCGGCCCGGATACGGGAGGGATCGAACTCCTGGGCGATTCCGAAGTTCCAGACGCCGATGCTCTGGTTCCAGTCGCTGCTGACGACGGTGGTCGCCTCACCGCTGTAATCGGCACTGCCGTAGGCAAAGGCATAGAGGGCCAGATAGGGATCGCTCTGCGGATTGCTGATCTGGCTGTAGAAGCGACCTTCGGCATCGGTCGTGCCCTCGGCCAGGACCTCGCCCTTCTCAGTCAGGACCCGCACCGGGAGGCCGGAGAGGGGATCACCCGTCCTCAGATCGGTGGCCCAGACCAACGCGTCCGCTGGTCCCCGCTTGAGGGTCAGGTTGATCGGCGAGACCACCATGATCTGGCGCGACGGGTCGGTGGTGGGGGTATCGACCTCGAGATAGTAGAGGCCGGGCTCCATCGACCGGGCCTCCCCGCCTGTCTGCGGTGGGATAAGGGTCTTGTAGAGGTAGGTAATGTTGGGCTGGGTATCAATGTCGACCGACCAACGCTGCACGACTGCGTTGGGATCACCACGGTAGCGGTCCCAGATCTCCCAGGCACGACTGTTGGTGAGCCGCAGGAAATCGGCCGTCGAGAGGCGGAAGAGGCCGAAATCGAGGCGCCTGACGTTGCGGTGCGCAACAATCTGGAGCGTCGGCGTGAACGGGTTATAGGTCCCGACCCGGCCGGTGTTGCGCAGCTCGACCAGCGGTGGCAGCGGGCCGGTCGTGAATTCCAGGGTGAAGGGCTCGCCCAGCGGCTGGCCGGTGGCATCCGGCGTGCCGGCGTCCAGCACGAGACGATACTGCTCCGATGGTTTGAGACCGCCGGGCAGCCACAAATTGAGGTCGGTACCTTCCGGGTTCCAGCCCGTGAACACCTGTGTGGCGGTCGGTACGATCGTCAGGTGCCCGTCGATGCCGGTCTGCTGCATTGGCACGTTGAAGGAGAGGTTGATACTTTGGAACGGCTCCACGTTTTGGGCGCCCTGGGCCGGATTGCTGTTGATCACTTTCGGCTGGGGCGCCGCAGTCAACCGGTGCTCGAAGGGCTTGCGGGTCTCGCCACCACGCGCGCCGCGCGCCCCGGCCGCCACGGTGGCGGTGTAG
>DOUV01000251.1 GCA_003520455.1 Chloroflexota bacterium
GAAGTCTGAGGACGTGACCGGCGGGCCGCTGACCAGGCGCGCCCCTCCGGGCACGCTGGTGGTCGGATTCATGTGGAACGGGGCAACAGTGCGCCCTCCGAACCTGAAAGCGCCGTCACACGGTGCCTGGCCATCGTCTCGGCGACGCCTGGACCGGCGCTCTAGAGTATCGGTCAAGTTCTCAGCCTTCCGAAAGCCTGCCCTGAGCCTGCCGAAGGGTCTGGTGGGCCCCGTGCTGGCCCACCGCGCGCTCCGACGGCGGGGCAAGCAGTGGACACCGGCGGCGAACCAGACTTCGGAAGGCTTGTCCCGCCCCCCGCGGGATGATGTGACCGGCGCTCGAGTGGTCGGAAGCGCGGCTATGATGAACACGATAAGCCTGAGAGCAAGCCTATTGTTTCCCTCCACATTCAACGTCTCGTCGATACGCCGGTTACGTGCGAAGTGCTCGCGCTGTTGCCGAAGAGATAGTGGGTCGTCCACCCGGCCTGCGAAATCTTGCTCCGCCACCGCCCGGTCAGGTCTGCGGCCGATAGCTCGATCAAGCGGCGGGAGCAGTACCGGTCGAATTGCTGCTTGAGGTTGTCAAGCGTCGCCCTCTTCCCAATCCAACCCACGCCGTAAAAGCAG
The DNA here is from genome assembly GCA_003520455.1 of Chloroflexota bacterium. Next base: position 631 of record DOUV01000251.1, read on the forward strand.
GGCACCCTCTCGGGCTCAGCGGGGAGGGCGCACCGGCCGCCGCGGTTCCTGGTTCATCATTTTTCATTCCGTTCATATGGAAGAAGGTGTCCCGCCAGGACCCCTTCGGACAGGAGGCGCGTGCTGCGTTTCCTCACGCGTCACGCAGCACGGATCACGTTGGCGTGCTGTCAGAGAGATGCAGCTCGCGCACGCTCCTCCAATAGGAGCGTTTCACTCAATCGAGCGTAGCCAATTCCAGGTCCTCGGCGATGGCGGCGAACTGCTCGAGGGCCGCCTGCAGCTCCTCGACGATCTCGGCCGCGAGCACGTCGGGGTCGGGCAAGTTGACACTCTCTTCGAGGCTCTCGTCGCGCAGCCAGAAGATGTCGAGGTTGACCTTGTCGCGGACGAGCAGCTCCTCGTAGGTGAAGGCCCGCCAGCGGCCGTCGGGGATGGCCTCGGACCAGGTCGGCGTGCGGTCGTGGCGGTTGGCCGGGTTGAAGCAGGCCACGAACTCATCCAGGTTGGCGCGGGTGAGGGGGTTTTGCTTGAGGGTGAAGTTCTGGTTGGTGCGCAGGTCGTAGATCCAGAGCTTCCGGGTCCAGGGGGTTGGGCTGGCCGGTTTGCGGTCGAAGAAGAGCACGTTGGCCTTGACGCCCTGGGCGTAGAAGATGCCGGTCGGCAGGCGCAGCAGGGTGTGGACCTCACACTCGTGCAGCAGCTTGCGGCGGATCGTCTCCCCGGCACCCCCCTCGAAGAGGACGTTGTCGGGGACGACGACGGCGGCCTTGCCGTGGATCTGCAGGATGGTCTTGATGTGCTGGACGAAGTTCAGCTGCTTGTTGCTGGTCGAGGTCCAGAAGTCGTCGCGCACGATGACCTGCGACTCGCGGGTCAGCTCGCCCTCGCCGGTCACGAAGGTGACGCTGCTCTTCTTGCCGAAGGGTGGGTTGGTGAGCACCAGCCCGAAGCGCTCGCCGGGGTCGGCGGCGAGGCTGTCGGCGACCCGGATCGGGCTCTCGCCCTCCGCCTCGCCGATGTTGTGCAGGTAGAGGTTCATCACGCACAGGCGGGCGGTGTTGTCTACGATCTCCCAGCCACGCAGGGCGCGGAAGCGGAGGTGCTCGCGCTGGTCGCGGTCGAGCGGGCCGTAGTGCTTCGGGATGTGATCGTAGGCCGCCAGGAGGAAGCCGCCGGTGCCGCAGGCCGGGTCGCAGAGGGTCTGGCCGGGCCTGGGGTCCATCACGTCGACGATGGCCTGGATCAGCGGGCGCGGCGTGAAGTACTGGCCCGCGCCCGACTTGGTGTCCTGGGCGTTCTTCTCCAGCAACCCCTCGTAGATGGCGCCCTTCACGTCGATGCCCAGGCCGATCCAGGTCTCGCCGTCGATCAGGTCGATGAGGCGGCGGAGCTTGGCGGGGTCCTGGACCTTGTTTTGGGCCTTGCGGAAGATCGTCGGGATCAGGCCGGCACCCTTGCCCAGCTCGGTCAGGATGTGGCGGTAGTGGGTCTCCAGCTCGTCGCCGTCGCGGGCCAGCAGACTCTGCCAGCCGTAGCCCGGCGGGATGACCCGCTCCTCGCCCAGCTCGCGCATCTGCTCGTCGGCCATCTTCAGGAAAAGCAGGTAGGTCAGTTGCTCGACGTAGTCGCCGTAGGAGACGCCGTCGTCGCGCAGGACATTGCAGTAGTTCCAGAGGCGTTGGACGATAGTGGCGGATTGGGATGACATGGCTTAATCACCCTTTTGGCAAAGCTCTAGCAGTTTGTCGGAGAAAGGGCTTTCAACGGTCGAGAACGCTGCATTTCGGGTCATGGAACCCGAGCTCACCACTCAATATGGCCAGCCCGGGTCCCCTGACCCGGTTCTCCGACAAGCTCCTAGAGCACCAGTCAAGGAGTGCCGCGGGGGGTGAGCAAAGACTTCCGAAGTCGTGTTCGCCGCAGGTGCTCGACCCCCCGACCCCCTCACGTTTGGGGGCTGGGGGGGTCGGAGTGCGCTTTGGGCCAGCATGGTCCCTACCAGACTTCGGAAGTCTGACGACTTGGCCGGCGCTCCAGGCTGGAGAAAGCAAGCTCGATCGACGATGGACCACAGCTATGGAAAAAGCCCCAAGGCCACCCATTGTGCCCGAGCCGCAAGTTGCAGAGGCGCGTTCATCTGCAGACGTTCGACAGTCGCTCGACCGACAGGGGTTGTGCCGGTCACACGAAAAGAGGCTTCTCCCTGAACCTCAAAATGGTCTTCCCACGTCTGCTCACGTGGGTTGAACAAGGAGACACGTCGGCCAGTTGCCGGATCAACTGCATCGACGGCATCTAGCTTCCGTAGATTGCAAATGCGGCAAGCCAATGCCCAGTTAGACGGTTCATCGACACCTTCCTTGCCGGGTGGTACGATATGGTCTACCTTGAAGGGGACATTGAAGATAACTTCAGGAGCGTGGCAATACTCACACCGATGTTGTGCTCGCTCTGCCACCAGGGGGTAATTGGGATTCACGGTCCAGGCCAGGGAAAGCTATGGCGTCAAGGGCTTTGCCTGTTTGAGGATGGCAGCTCCTCGTTCGATAGCGGCCTGCCACTCAGCGTCAACCAGACGCTCCAGTTCTACCCTTTCTTCGGGAGCAAGGTCGCGCCCGGTCGCTAATGCCTCATGAAACCGATCCATCAGTTCTTGCAGCCGCGCCTGCTGCTCCGGCGTGAAGAAAGCGTCAGGGCGAAAACGCTGCACGATAACCAGCATACCTTCTTCCTCCCCGTCTCCGGACGTCGCCAGCATGCGCTCCAGGGTATCCAGTGCCTGGCCGGGTGTTGGTCCCACAGCCTGTCGATCACCCCCGATTGCCCGATACACGGGCTGTTGAGCCTCGGTCTGTTCTCGAAAGATTTCGATCGCTGCGATTGCCATTCTATCCCTCACCTCACCTCGAGAATAGACTTGCTCTTTCCGTAGCCTGCCGCATCCGCCACGTGACTCGGGGTCTACGCAGTTATTCTAGCATGCCCCGACCTCTGGGACAATGGGGCATCGTGCGTGGGATTTGATTGGGCTACATGTCGGCCAACCGCAATTGCTGAGCTTTCTTCTTGCCGACGTTCCCATCTGCCCGTTCTGCCCGCACCCGCGATAGCAGCTCGCCGGCCGGTTCGTCGTTCGGGTCCTGCGGCACGAGCCTGCCCTCGAAGGCCCGCTTGAGGATCGACTGGCGCAGCCGCTCCGCCCGTTTCAGGTTGGCCTCGACCGTGGCCTCGACCTCCGCCACGACGGAGAGCCGCCGCTCGACTTCGGCGATGATGCGGTGTTGTTCTGAAAGTGGAGGAAGAGCGATTGGTGCAGCCCTTATCTTTTCTTGAGACAGATTCCTCATCGAGTCACTGGTACCCGTAGCAACACTTTCAAAGAAGTTGCGAACTGTTGGTGCTCTCAGAACGTACAGTAGCCATTCAGAAGACACCTCGTCTGACGCCGGTATTAAGCGAAGACTTTTGTCTGAGAGCATTAGGTTTGGATGATCCTGCTCTACTAAGACGACTGCTCCTACAAGCTCAATGGTGTTAGCTCTCGAAATAAGTAGATCGCCTGCTCTGATCGTAAGGGAGTCATCGGGAACGTAACCAGGGAAAAGCGCCTTGTTCTCTTCGGGCAGAAAGCTACCCCAGCTCATAGCGCTTACTTTGACTACCCCGTATTCACCTATAAGTGCAGGACGACCTTGCGCTTTTGGACTGTGTCCAGCCTCGATGCGGGTGATGAGTTGCTTCAGCGTCGCCCACACCCACCCCTCCGGCACCGCCGGCAGCTCCGCCATGTCCGGCGGCGCGGGCTCCTTGTACCTCCACTTCCACGTGTCGTCCTTGGGCGTCTTGCCCCTGGCATTCATCTTCGCCAGTTCGCCGGCCTCCCACCTTGCCCGCCGATCCGCGAGGATGCGCTGCAGGAGGGCGCCGGCCAGCTCGTCGCCGATCAGCGGCGACAGCCGTGCCAGCAGTTCCCGCGCGTACTCGTTCTG
>DOUV01001038.1:0-8414 GCA_003520455.1 Chloroflexota bacterium
CACGATCGTCTTGCCCTCGTCGCGGTTGAGTCGCCGCAGGAGATCCCACACGGCGTGGCGCATCTGGGGATCGAGCCCGGTGGTGGGCTCGTCAAGGAAGAGGACGTCGGGATCGTTCACCAGCGCTGCGGCCACCGAGAAGCGGTGCTGCTGCCCGCCCGACAGGTGGCGCACGTACGCCTTGCGCTGCTCGGACAGGCCCACGGTGGCGAGGAGCTCGCCCGGGGAGCGGCGCTTGGGGTAGAACGAGCCGAACAGCTCGAGCATCTCCTCGATCGTGAGGAGGCTGAAGTACGAGGCGGCCTGGAGCTGGACGCCGATCATCCGCTTCACGCGGTCGAGGTCGCGGCGGGGGTCAACGCCGAGGACTCGGACCTCGCCCGTGGTGGGGCGGCGCAGGCCCTCGATCATCTCGAGGGTGGTCGTCTTGCCGGCGCCGTTCGGTCCGAGGAAGCCGAAGAACTCGCCGGCTCGCACTTCGAATGAGACGCCGTCGACCGCCCGCAACGTGCCACCCCCGGGTCGTGGGTAGACCTTGACCAGGTCGCGGACCTCGACAGCCAGTTGGTCAGCCATGTGCCTACTCGCTCGCTCTACGATCATGTGCTACGATGTAGACATGCATCGTAGGATATGATGCCAAAGACGTCAACTAGTGATCTCGACGCGGCGACCAGTTCGTCCGTCGAGGGTTCGGCGGGCACTCAATCGGTCTGGTGCGTGAGCCATGCTTGGAGTCGCACCCGCGTACCACGTATTCGCCGTAGCTAACCATCTTTACGGGTGGCCTTCCAAGTGTTCCAGTAGGTGATCTCCTCGGCCGGGCGCCGTACCGCCGGCCTGAAATCCCGGCCGGTGTAGTAGGCCACCGGGATCAGCCCGACCTGGATGACGCTGTCGGGAATGTCGAGCAGCGCGGCAGCCTCGTGTTCGTGCGGCAGATGCATGGTGGTGAGCACCGTGCCCAGTCCCCGAGCACGCAGCGCGAGCTGAAAGCTCCAGACGGCGGGAAGGATCGAACCGAACATGGTAGCCACCTCGAAGGTGTCCGACTCCGACGGCGATCTGCGGACGCAAGGAATCACATGTACGGGCACGTCCTGGAGCCGGTCCGCGAGATGGACCCCAGAGTCGATGATCCGCGCCATCTGAGCACCGAACTGCCGGCGCACCCGCTGTGCGTCATACGGCCCGTTAGCCCGCGCGGTGTCGCGATAGAGCTCCGCCAGCCGGGCTCGCTTCCCCGGGTCGGTGACGACCAGCCACCGCCACTGCTGGGCGTACCCACCCCCGGTGGGCGCCTGGATTGCGATCCGGATGCACTCCTGGATCACCTCCGGCTCAACGGGACGCTGGAGATCGAGTCGCTTGCGCACCGCGCGCGTCGTAGTGAGGAGCCGGTCGATTTGGGGGAGATCGAACTCGGTCATGTCCCCCATGTTTGCTGCCGACACTTGCACCTCCGGTGGAGCTGTGTGGGGTCGCCGGCCAGTCGGCCTTGACCCCACTTGACGATCCTTGGCCTGTGATCAGGTGTCGAGGTTCAGGAGGGCCGACATTCTGTCCCGCCACTCTCGAAGGAAGCTCAGATCCCACGCCTCCCGGACGGGGAAGACACGGCCGCCGGGATGAGCGGCCAGCCATCCTTGCGCCGCCTCCGCGGAGGAGTAGAAGGGGCACTGCGAGCAGAGGTTGCCGTCGAGGTCGGTCTTGCACTCCTCGACGTCGAAGCCGCTCTCGGGCTGGTCAAGCTCCTGCGGGTGGGGCATCGCCACGACGGCGCCGCTGGGATCGACACTCTCGACACCGCTGGGGGTGAACACGAGCCGGATAGGTGTTCCGGTCACCGTGCAGGTTTCCTCCAGCTGGAGGGAGGGGCGGACCAGGGGCGCGTAGAGGAAGACGTCGGGCGCGCACCCGGTCACCCCGAACCTGCGATCGCCGATCTGGACGTGCCGCCGGGGAGCCGATGGTGCGCGCTCGGGGTTGACGGTGATGAGCCCGTCCTCGACCCGCGTTCCCCACCCCCCGTGGCGTGCCAGCGCCTCGGCCTCGCTCACCGGCCAGCCCAGCACCTCGGCCAGGCGAGTGCTCGGGACGGGCCGCTCACCGAAATTGGTCAACCCGATCAGCGCATAGCCACCCCTGGTCAGCTTGGCGGTATCGTCGGTATCGTCGGTGGTGATCCTGCGCCATCTGGCCATGAAGTCGGCGAGGCTTGCGTCGGTGTCGTGCTCGATGTTACTCATAACGGTCAGTCCTTTCGGGTGATTGTGAACCGATGGTGTGCGGCTCTTCGCTGCTTCGATCCAGTCCTTGAATGTGCGGACCGCCTCCACGTCCAGGCCAATGGTGGGCTCGTCGAGCAGGATGATCGGCGGGCCGGTGATCAGCGCGGTGGAGACCGCCACCTTCTGCTGCATGCCGCGGGAGAACGAGCCGACGGTCTCGTGCCGCCGTCCCACAGCCCCAGCTCGGTCAGCAGCCGCTCGGCGCGCGGCTTGATCTCGGTGGCGCGCAGCCCTTTCAGCTGGCCGAAGTACATCAGGTTTTCCCACGCCGACATCGACCAGTAGATGTTGCGCCCGCCCTCCAGCACGGCGCCGAGTTGGAGCACCGCCGCGCTACGCTGGCGGGTGATGTCGTAGCCGTTCAGGCGGGCGATCCCAGCCGTCGGCGTCACCAAGCCGCACAGCATCTTGATCAGCGTCGTCTTGCCGGCCCCGTTCGGGCCGAGCAGGCCGATCACCTGCCCGGCCGGCACCGCGCGCCTCACGTCGTCGACCGCCCGGACGGCCCCAGGGCCCTTTCCATACGTCTTGGTTAGCCCCTCGATCGCGATCGCTGGCCCTCCCTTTGGACCGGCCGCACGTGTGAGTCATCGTCGCAGTCTCGTCATGGGCCATCGCACTTCTCCGTCGCCAGGTCTCTGCGTCCACCGATACAGCGTATATCTACGCTGTATATACTACAGCCGACGGGGTCGTATGTCAAATCGTGTGTAAAAAGGCGGGCCAGGTCGGTTTGGCCGGCATCGGGATTTGTCTGAACTTGATGGTGCGCACGACGGCATAGAAGAGCAGCAGGCAGCTGGCCTCGTTGCGAAAAGCAGCCGCCATCTTGTGGCTGCGTTTCTTGGTGGTGTCCCTCAACAGCGTGTATAGACATAAGCCGTAACTAGCAACAGGGTTCGTGGTTAGCTCCTGGTGAGTGAGTAGCTCTCACACATCAGGAGCGATCAATGGAGTTATCAACGTGCTATTGTCCCAATCAGAGCTGTTCCCACTACGGCGTGCGCGGTTTTGGCCGTCACTTGGTGCACCGTGGGTCCGACAATGGCATTCCTCGGTTGCGGTGGAATATGGGTGCGAGCACGGTCTCTGGACGGCACGGGACAGCGTACTTCGACCTCCATGCCGAGGAACGAATTTACACCATCGCCATGCGCGCTTTGGCGGAAGGCAATTCGCTGCGCGGCACCGGTCGTATCCTTGACATCAACAAGGATACCGTCTGCGACTGGCTGGATCGCGGCGGAGGGGCGGCTGGTGCCGGCCTTTGTCATCGGCAAACGGACGCAGGAGAACGCTGATTTGCTGATTGAACGCCTCAAAGGGGTGAGTTGCGGCTTGATTCCTTGCTTCACCAGCGACCAGTTGCCCCATTATCCCAAAGCCCTGGTGAACGGTTATGGCACCCCGGAGATCATCATCCAGATACCCGGCAAGCGCGGACGAAAGCCCAAACCGAAACTCTTGCCACCCGCTGACCTCCACTACGCCCAAGTCGTCAAGCGTCGGCAGGGCGGGCGCGTGGTAGAAATGACCACGCAGGTCATTTTCGGGTCTGAAGCAGCGATCCAGGCACGGTTAGCCGCTTCCGAAGTCAGCGAGACGATTAACACCAGTTTCATTGAACGCCAGAACCTGACCGGCCGGCAGTGCAATGGGCGGCTTGCCCGAAAGGGGCTCAGTTTCTCTCAGGATCTGACTTGGATGGATAAACACCTGTGGTTGAGCTTGGCGTATTATCATTTTCTCCTCCCGCACGCCAGTTTGGCTCAACGCTTGCCGGAACCCCAACCCACCCGTGGGGGCGGTTCGCCCAAGATATGGCAGCCCGCCACGCCGGCCATGGCTGCTGGGATCACGGATCATGTCTGGACGATGGAAGTGTTGCTCAGCTACCGCGTCCCGCCTGACTTCCGCGACGCTCTCGAACGGCAAGTGGTTGTCCATAACCTGTAGGATGTTCATACACGCTATTGAGGGACACTACCCGTTTCTTGACATCAAGGAATAAGCGCTCGATGACATTGGTGGTTCGGATCGTCTTCCAATGCGCCTTGGGGAAGTCGTAGAAGGTCAAACAGGCGTCTTGGTCGCGCTTCAGGCACTCGATCGCCGTGGGATAGGTCTTGGCATACTTTTCGATAAAGGCGGTCAAGGTCTGCTCGGCCTGCTGGCGCGAGTCCTGGTAGAAAATGGTCTTCAGTTCCGGCTCGAGCGGGTCACGCTTGGACTGGGGGACAGAGCTCAAGACGTTTGCCAGCTTATGTTTGACACAGCGTTGGCGCCGACTCTCGGGGAACTTGAGCGCCACGGCATTGAGCATGGCGTGGTGGCCAGCGGTGATCCACAGGTCCACGGTCTGCACCCCACGGGCTTTGAGATCGTCGAGCAGGCCTTCCCAGGCACCTTGATTCTCGCGTTCGCCAATCGTGAAGGCCAAGAGCTCGCGCTCACCGAGCGTGTTGATCCCCACCACGGCCAGAATGGGGGTCTTGTGCCCTTCGTCCTCGTAGATCACGGTGAAGGAGGTCCCATCGGCAAAGACGGAGCGGTAGTGCGCCGCAAGCGCTCGCTTTTTCCAGGCATCGAACTCGGCCTGCAAGGTGTCAAAGACCCGCGAGACCGTGGATGGGCTGGGCTTGCTGCCAGTGAGTGTCTCGAGCACCTCGCCTACTTGGGAGGTGCTCGCCCCAGCCACGAACATCTCGCCAATCGCGGCATCCAGTTCGGCTTGGCGGCGCGCATACCGCTCGAAAAGTTGCGTGCGAAAGCCCGTGCGCGTGCGTGGCACCGGCAGGTCCTCAATGATGCCCATGCCGGTCACCAGGTCGCGCGGATAGCGCCCATTGCGCTGATCTCGCCGGGTCGCCGTCCGTTCGTACCGCTGGGCGCCAATCAACGCGCTCACTTCTTCTTCCAGCACCGTCACCAGCGTCAGCCGAATCGCCGCGCGCCGTTTCTCCGCCACCAGCTCCTGAAACTCGGCTTGACTCAGGCCCGGCACATTGCTATTCTCTTGCTTGGGGGTCATGGTATCCTCCTTGGGTTTGGTCACCTATTAGGATACCTGGCTCCCGCCTTTTTACACACGACTCGTTATACCACCGCCGACGGCGTAAGCCGTCAAGCGATCTGACGACGAAGGAGAGGCCCGTGTCAACGAACACCGCCCCTGGACAAACTCAGCCGCGCGCGCAGCGCCCGCGGCTCGACCGGCGTCAGGTGCTGGAGACGGCCCTGGCGCTCGTAGACGCGGAAGGCCTCCAGGCGCTGAGCATGCGGCGACTTGGCGCCGCGCTCGGCATCGATGCGATGGCCATCTACGGCTACGTCCACGGCAAGGACGCCCTCCTCGACGGCTTGGTCGAGTTGCTGTGGGCGGAAACCTCCGCGCCGGCGGGGGCATCCGGCCCGTGGACCGAACGTCTGCGCGGCTTCGTCCGCGCGATCCGGGCGCTCTTCCACCGCCACCCCCACGCGGCGCCGCTCCTGCTGCGCCCGAACGTGCTCCCCGAGTCCGTTCTCACCGCCTTCGACCGCTACCTTGAGATGCTTCGCGACGCTGGCTTCGCCGAGCCGCGTGCAGCCGAAATCCTGCGCACCTTGGTCGCCTACGGCATCGGCTACGGCGTGATGGAGCTCTCCTGCTATTCGCTCACCGGGCTGCAGGAATACGACCCCCTGTCGCAGCGGGAGCGGCTCGTGCGTCTTGGGCAGTTGCTCCCGAGGGGCATCGCACCCCGGCTGACGCAGGTCGCGATGACCATGTGCGTCGAATGCGAACCCGAGGCGGACTTTGAGTTCGGGCTCGACCTCCTGCTCCAGGGCCTGGAGCGATTCCAGAGCGGGCGCGACGCCGATCAGGGTGCTCCAGCCGCGAGAGAGGCGACGACGCGCGGCGAGGATTGATGGTGAATGAGAGAGATTGACTGACGTGGCAACGATGACGATTGGCCAGCTTGCCCGTACGGCCGGCGTCCACCCGCGTACCCTGCGCTACTACGAACGGATCGGCCTGCTCCGGCCGTCAGGCCGCAGTGCGGCGGGCTACCGCCTCTATACCCAAAGTGAAGCCGAGCGTCTGGGCTTCATCCGCCGCGCTCAGCAGCTCGGGCTGAAGCTCGCGGAGATCGCCGAGGTCATCGCGGTGCGAGAGGGCGGCGCCGCCCCCTGCCGACACGTGCGCGACCTGGCCGAGGCCAAGATCGAGGATATCGACCGGCGGATCGCTGAGCTCGAGACGCTCCGCGGGGAGATGGCCAGGCTGGCGGAGCTGGCGCGCGATGTTGAGCCGGAGTGCACTCGGTCCTCCGCGATCTGCCTGGCGTTCGAGCCGTCCTCCACCCCTTGACCTTCTCCCTAAGGAGAAGGTGTACGCTCCTGGGTGTGACGGAGAGGAGCGTGCACGATGACACATCACTCCTACGATCTGGCGATCGTCGGCTCGGGCTCGGCAGCCTTTGCCGGAGCGATCTGGGCACGCGAGCACGGTGCTCGCGTAGTGATGATCGAGCGAGGCACGGTCGGCGGCACCTATGTCAACATTGGCTGCGTCCCAAGCAAGATGCTCTTGCGCGCCGCCGAGACCTTCCACCACGCCGGCCACCACCCCTATCAGGGTGTCGAGACCAAGGCCATCACCGCTGACTACGGGGCCATGGTGGCTCAGAAGAACCGGCTGACTGGCGACATGCGCCGGGAGAAGTACACCGATCTGATCGATGAATATGGCTGGGATCTGGTCGAAGGGGAGGCGCGCTTCGTTGGCGAGACGACGGTTCAGGTGGGGGCGCGAACCATCACGGCCGGTGCCTATCTCATCGCCACCGGCGTCCGCCCGGCCGTACCGCCCATCCCCGGCCTCCAGGAGGCCGGCTACTTCACCAGCACTACCGCCATGGAGCTCGACCGCCTGCCCACCTCGATCGCCGTGATCGGCGCCGGCTACATCGCACTCGAGCAGGGTCAGGTCTTCCGCCACCTCGGCAGCGAAGTCACGATCATGCAGCGAGGGCCGCGCCTCCTGCCCACGCATGAGCCAGAGGTCACCGACGCCGTCGGCCAGATGCTCGCCCGGCTGGGAACCCGAGTCCTGACCAGCACGCACGTCCAGCGCGTCGAGCGGACTGAACACGGTCGGCGGCTCATCATCTGGCGCGACGGCCGGGAGGAGACGCTCGAGGCGGAGGAGATCCTGGTCGCGACCGGCCGGCAACCAAACATTGAGGCGCTCGACCTGAACCGGGCCGGCGTCGCGATCGACCGGCGTGGTGCGCCGGTCATCGACGACCAGCTCCGGACCACGAACCCCCGCGTCTTCGCGGCGGGCGACGTGACGCTCGCGCCGCAGTTCGTCTACGTGGTGCCCCGCCTCACGGCGGCGTCTCACGCCGGTTCCTCTGGTGGCATCGGCGCCACGATCCCTGACTTTAACATCACCCAGTTGGACGGTCAGACCTTTGACCTCGGTGCGCACCGAGGCCGGGTGGTCGCCCTCTACGACATGGCGGGCTGGTGCTCCAGCTGCCTCCCCGAAGCGCACGCCTGGGCGCAACTCTATGCCCAATATCATCAGCGCGGGGTCGATCTCCTCGTGGTGTCGGTCGATCCCCACGACACCCCACAAACGATCGCGACCTTTCAGCAGGACGCTGGCGTGCAAGGGCTCCCCTGGGCCATCGACACGCATGGGGTGGTCACCGAGCGCCTGCACCTCACCGCGCTCGACCAGACGTTCATCCTGGACCGAGCTGGCCATGTGGCGTATCAAGATAGCGTGCCGACCTCGGAAGCCACCCTCCGCCAGGCACTCGACCGCGTGCTGCAGGCGGGGTCATGAGGGTATGTATCGTTCGACCGGTCACACGGGATGACGATCGTCGTCGCGGGACCGGGCCGGGGAGGCGCGCATGAGCCAGTTGCAAGCCTTCGCCGTGCACTGGCTCTCCGTGCTCGTCCTGGTCCTGCCCGTGGGATATGCGTTCGGAGCTGGCATGATCGCCGCCGTCAATCCGTGTGGTTTCGCCATGTTGCCGGCCTATCTCTCGCTCTACTTGGGACTCGACGAGAAAGAAAAGGTCGGGCGGTTGCCCGGCGCTCGCCTAGAGCACCGGTCAAGTCATC
>DOUV01001038.1:8532-11725 GCA_003520455.1 Chloroflexota bacterium
CACGGTCCCGACCAGACTTCGGACGTCTGAGTCCTTGCCCGGCGCTCGTCTAGCTCATGTTGCTTGGGTCGGGAGCAGCGTTTCGGCGGGTTTCATCCTCCTCTTCGCCGTCGCTGGGTTGGTGATCTCGGCCGGCGGGCGGGTCTTGATCACCGCGATGCCCTGGTTGGGCGGGCTGGTCGGCCTGGGGTTGATCGTCCTGGGGATCGCCTTGCTGGCTGGGCGGAGCTGGTCATCCGCCCTCTTCGAGCAGCTTGCCGACCGAATTGGTCCTGGTGGTGCCACCACGCAACGCGGCTTTTTCCTGTTCGGCGTGGCGTATGGGTTGGCCTCGCTCAGTTGCACCCTCCCGATCTTCTTGGTCGTCGTCGGCAATGCCCTGACACGGGGAGACCTGCTGGGAAACATGGTGCAGTTCCTGAGCTATGCACTGGGCATGGCCACGGTGGTGGTGAGCCTCACGCTGGCCCTCGGCGTCTTCAAGGCAGGTCTGGTGCACTGGCTGCGGCCGGATCTGGCGAGTTGGCGGCCGGCCTGGATCGGGTTGGAGACGGCGCCGACTTCTGCCCTGATCACGAGCGCCTCCGGTTGTCCGGGATCATCGGCGCTCATCAGGGGCGGCCGCGCACACCCGCGCTGGCCTCACCAACCACCGCTGGTCCCTCGCCGAACTGTTGGCTTCTCGTCTCCCGCCGCCCCGGTGGGCGCCTTCCAAGAAGCGCGGCCGGCGTTCCAAGGAGCTTCAGCGCCTCATTGACCGTTGGACCTCACCTCCACCGTTTACCGTGGTGCTATCCAGGCATTGGAAGGGGAAGAATATGTCAAATATTGAGCTCACCTGGCTCCACAACCATCGCTACCTCGGTGTGGATAGCACCAGGCATAGTGTGGTGATCTCGCCACCGGGGGATGTCGGCGTCAAGCCGTCCGATCTGCTGTTGATCGGCCTCGCCGCGTGTACCGCTTACGATGTCGTTGAGATCATCCAGAAGCGCCGCGCCCGGCTCGATCGCCTCACGGTTCGAGTTGCCGGCGAGCAAGCCTCGGAGGCGCCCTGGGCGTACCGGGGCATCCACCTGCATTTTGAGGTGATCGCCGCCGACCTGTCCCGGGTTCAACTCGAGCGAGCCGTGGACCTCGCGCTCAACAAGTATTGTTCCGTGCGGGCGTCACTCTCGCCCGATATCGAGATCAGCTTCGAGGTTGAACTGCAGGTCCCCGAGTCCGGCGCTCTCTGAGGGCGAGTGCTCAGGACCGGCTCGGGTAGCGCGCTGCGCGGCGCCGTATCAAGGCGCGCGCGGGTAAGGCGGGAATGAGGATAAAAAAAGCGCTCCGCCGGGTGCTTTTTTCTGCAGAAAGCTGCGAGAGTGAGCCTATGTGAACGGTTTCGAAGTTGCTGTCCGCGACCTTGCGGCTGGCGTCCTGTAAAGCGTTCCACCATCGCGATCCGCTCGGCCAGCGGCGGGTGGCTCATGAAGAGCCAGACGTGCCAGCGCGGTGGCGCCGGGTCGCTGAGGTTCTGAGCAGCGATCGCCCGGAAGAACTCGGTCAGCGCCGCCGGGTTGCTCGTGACCTGGAGCGCGTAGCGATCGGCCGCGGCTTCACGCCAGCGGCTGCCGGCGTTGACCACCGGCATGCCGATCACGAGCAACACGCTGATCAGCAGCAGCGCCAGGGGCGCGCTGGCCGGCTCGCTCAGCCGGCTGATGCCCCAATGATGGCCAAAGCGGGCCAGGAGCCGGCCGGCGACGCGTGCGATGACGAAGAGCCCGGCCACCTGGGCCAACGCCACGGCCAGCGTTGACCACCAGACATCGTGGTGCACGACGTGGCCCAGTTCGTGGGCCAGGACGGCTTCCACCTCGTCGGGCGAGTAGCGGTCGAGGAGCGTATCGCCGATCACGATTCGTCGCGTGCCCCAGAGTCCTGTCACCCAGGCGTTGGCGGCGGTCGTCCGTCGCCCCATATCGACGCGTAGTACGGCTCCGATCGGGACGCCTGTCACCCGGCTGAGCCGCTCGACCCGGGCCAGAATCGCGGGGTCGGTGACCGGGGTGTACCGGTTGAAGAGCGGATCAATCACTACCGGCCAGAGGAGGGTGGTCAGAACGGCGGTGACCAGACCGAGGGCGCCGGCGGCCACCCACCAGCGTCGGGGCCAGCGGCGAATCAGCCAGTAGACCACGAGGAGTGTCGGCACGCCCAGGGCGATGTCAATCCCGGCGGCCAGCACCTGATCCTGGAGCCAGGCCGGCGGCGTCTGCACGTTGAGGCCGAAGCGGTGTGAGACCTGGTATCCGGCGACATACGCGAATGGCCAGCCGGCCAGGTCCACAATCAGAAGCAGCGCCGCGAAGAAGAGCGCGTCCGCGAGCCAGCGCGGTCCGATCCGTGCTGCAATCCGGCATTGGAAGCGGGCTGCGATCCGGCTGTTGAGCAACAGCAGCAGGAGACCCCAGTGCCAGGCCAGCCCCAGGAAGAAATTGCGGTCGTTGATCGCCAGGAGCGCGCGGGCTTGAGCCAGGCGCTCGCCCGAGGCGAGCGCCGGCTCCCCTCCGTGCCCGGCCACTCCTAAGATCAGCCCGGCAAGCACGCCGAGAGTTACTGTCCAGAGAGAGCCCCGGAGAGAAAGCCGGAAAGAATCATCCATCTTGCACTGTCCTGGAGGATTTGCGTTTCAGCGATCAGTTGCACCGTGCGAGCGGATTTCCCTCGCTGCAGGGGTTGCGACAGAGAAGAACCGGGTCAATTGCGCAGTCATGTGCGATTGCAAGTGTTATTGCAGTGGGCGCGCATCAGGTGCGACGCACTTTCCGACGTGCGTGGCACCTCCGCCCACAGGAGGTTTGTGATGGTCCGTATTGAGTTAACGCAGGACGAGGCCAGGATGTTACGGGAGATTCTCAGAAACGATCTCTCGGACCTTCGGATGGAGATCGCGGCTACGGAAAGAATGGAGTTTCGCCAAAGTCTCAAAGAGATCGAGGTGTTTTTGAAGGATCTCCTTCAGCGCCTGGAAGCCTAGAGCGCCGGTCGAGGCCTCAGACTTCCGAAGTCTGGGAGGGAGCGTGCTGGCCCACAGCGCGCTCCGACGGCGGTGATCGAGACGGGCACCGGCCGCGAACAAGACTTCGGAAGTCTTTTCCCTGCCCCCGTGGGATTCCTTGACCGGTGCTCTAGAGCGCCGGTCAAG
>DOUV01000182.1 GCA_003520455.1 Chloroflexota bacterium
ACCGCCCGCGCCATCAGGGTCTTGCCGGTCCCCGGCGGCCCGACCATCAGCACCCCCTTGGGAATCCGCGCCCCCAGGGCCACGAACTTCTCCGGCTCCTTGAGAAACTCGACCACCTCGCGCAGTTCTTCCTTGGCCTCCTCGACCCCCGCCACGTCGTCGAAGGTCACCGTCGGCTTGTCCCCCGCGAACATCTTGGCCCGGCTCTTGCCGAAGCTCAGCGCCTGGTTGTTCGACCCCTGCGCCTGCCGCAGCATGAAGAACAGCAATCCCCCAAAGATCAGTAAGGGCAGAAACGAGCCCAGCACAGTGAGGAGATTCCCCCACTGACTCGGGCGCTCGACCTTGATGTTCAGCGCCGCCAGCTTCTCCTCAGACACCCCAAGCTGCTGAAGCGTCTCCAGCGTGCCAAGCTCTGGGCCCTTGCGTGACTCGACCACCGAGCCACTGTTCAGTTTGACCTCGAGTACATCGCCGCGGACGGTGATCTCACTCACGTTGCCCGCCTCGACGTCAGCCGCGACCTGGTTGATCGTTTTGGTGGGCGCCGTCTCCCGACTCCCAAAGGCGTTATAGATGAAGGCGGCCGCGGCCACGAGGATCAAGAAGTAGACAAAGCCGTTCCGCATCCACTTTGAATTCATGAGTTGCTCCAATTCGACCGGCACCACATAAAGACTGAGAAGCAGGTCGATCCGACACACTGCGGGAGAGACAGCCGTCTCTCCCGCCTACTTGTACAAGTATAGCGAAATTGGGGGTGAAAACAAAACGCCCAAGCGGTGCGACGCACCTGCCGCCCTGGTCCACGGTCGCCGTGAGCCGCGTGGTTCCCCCACGTGAGCGCTCTCTGAGCAAGCGAGATGCGTCGCACTCGGGCAACTGAACAGCCCTGAACGCCACCGCCTGGGGCCGACTCAGCGGCGCGACTTTGTGCCCGTTGCCCCACCACCCACCTCCTCCCCACGCCTTAATCCGTGGAATCGGCGGCAGGTGGTGCCGCCTGGCCAAGGCGGTGAAACAGACCTTCGACCAGGGTGAGGAGCCTGGGTGCTGCCACCTGGCCGGCGCGCAGGACCTCTTCGTGGCTCGTCGCCTCCAAGGCCTCGCTGTCGGGCACGAGCCGGTTACTGATCAGCGAGAGCCCCAACACCTGCATCCCGGCGTGAGATGCCACCACAACCTCCGCCGCTGTGCTCATGCCAACGGCATCAGCACCAATCAGTCGCAGGAAGCGCACCTCCGCACGCGTCTCAAAACTTGGGCCGCCGACCATGACGTAGATGCCCTCGCGGAGCGCGAGGCCTTGGGCCCCCGCGACCTCGTGCGCCAGCGCTCGCAGCGCGGGAGTATAGGCGACCGCGACGTTGGGAAAGCGAGGGCCCAGGGTTGGCTCGTTGGGGCCGATCAGGGGATTGTGCCCGCTGAGCCCGGGCAGGTTGATGTGGTCCTTGATGAGCATCAGGTCGCCCACATCGAACGCCGGATTGAGCCCGCCGGCGGCATTGGTTACCACCAGGGTCTTGATCCCAAGAAGCTGCATCACCCGGATGGGCATCGTCAGCGCCTGCATGCTGTAGCCTTCGTAGAAGTGGATCCGCCCCTGCATCACCAGCGCAGCGGTCCCGCCAAGGCGGCCGAAGACCAGTCGCCCGGCGTGGCCCTCGACCGTGCTGACCGGCCAGCCCGGGATATCGGTCGTGAAAATGCTCTCGGGTTCGGCGACCCGGTCGGCCAACGCACCAAGGCCAGAGCCGGTGATGATGCCGATGGTTGGGCGTTGGTGCGTCGCTGCGCGGATGAACCGGGCGGCAGCATGGTACTCAGCCAGGGCGGGACGAACCATACGCGGTCTCCAATGATCAGTGCGAATCAACAGGATGCGGGCACGCGTTTCGGAATGCGCCAGCGAGTCTCGCCCCCCCCACAGGGATCTTCGACCGTGGCGCCTCGAGCGTCTTGGCGGTTTCATTCGAACCGCATCGTCGGCTGGAATGGATCTGTCGCGCGTATGTACCAGGAGGTTACAGCCGTTCGAGGAGTTGCTGTTTCTTGCGCTCAAACTCATCGTGACTGATGATCCCGCGGTCCCGGAGGTCCGCCAGATTGGCGATCAGCGTAGGAATGTCGGCGGCCCGCGGCGCCTCGTCACTGGCCAACACGCTGCGCGCCGAGCGATTGAAATCATCCAGGTCGCCCAATCCCTCTTTCGCATTCAACATGGCCGTTTTGAACGCGACCGGGTTCGCGATGCGTTGGAATTGATTCACCCCGATATCACTGCCGGTAATAATCTCGACATCGCCGTAGTTCATCAACCGGCCCAGAGCGGTCTGCGTGAGAACGACGTCGTTGACCTTCTCCAGGGACGAGTCCACGACGTGCTTGTTGAAGACCCCCTCGGTCTTGATAACCCGGCGGTTGGTGACGATGTACTCTCGGTTCCACCAGTTCAGGAAATCGACGACGAACTTCGCCCCGACCGGGATGAAGGCCAGCAGCAAGAGCAACCAGCGCCGATCGCCCGTGCCGCGCATGAGCAGGAGCGCGGCCAGGATGATGATCAGGCTCAGGATCCCGTACAGTAACAACTGACGGATGACAACTGTCAGATGTTGCCGTGTTTCGAAGAGGATATGCTCCTCACGACCCAACAACGCTTCCACGTAGCCCATCGGCTCGCGCTCCCTTGGTCGCGGCTAGCGCCGCTCACGCTCGCTCGCCCGGTCCTGTTGGGCCTGGGCGTATACTTGGGTCGTCGAGATGTTGGCATGACCGAGCAGTTCCTGCACCTCGCTCAACTCAGCGCCCTCGCGAAGCTGGTGCATGGCAAAACTATGGCGGAGCGTGTGGGGAGTTACCTGCGCGGTAATGCCAGCCTGCTCAACATAGTAACGAATAATCAGCCACAATCCCTGGCGCGTCAACCGTCCGCCCCGCATGTTCAAAAACAGCGTCTGCTCGTTGGAATCGCGCAACAACTGAATCCGGCCGCGGTCCAGGTAGACTCGAAGCGCCTCGAGAGCCCGGGGAGCGATGGGGAGGATACGCTCGCTGTGGCGCGGGCCACGGCAGCGCAGGGTAGCGCTGGCCAGGTTCATATCGCCCACCTGGAGGCCGACCAACTCGCTGACGCGCAGACCGGTGGCGTAGAGCAATTCCATCATCGCTCGGTCGCGCATCCCCTTGACGCTGCAATCCTTGGCCGGCTCAGCCAGGAGGTTGATCACCTCCTCCATCGTCAGTGCCTTGGGGGCATATTTCTTGACCTTGGGAGAGTCCACCGTCGCCGTCGGGTCATCGTGGATCTCGCCGGCCTGGACCAGGTGATGGAAAAAACTCTTGACCGCAGCCATCTTGCGAGCCACGGTCGAGGAGGCATATTCGCGATCACGAAGGTGGAAGAGGAAATTGACGATTGTCTCACGCTTGATCGCATCCCACCGGTCCAGACCGGTGGTCTCAATGAAGCTGAGAAATTGGCTGAGATCATTGCGGTACGCGCCGATCGTATTTTCAGAGTAGTTTTCCTCGTAGCGGAGGTACTCGAGGAAAGTGTCGACCCGGTCGTACATCCAGAGCTCCTCGTGAGATAGCGTCGGTGACGCGCCTATTGTATCACCAGTTGCCATAAGTTCAAGAAATCAGAGGTCCTGGTGCGCCGGTCAAGGAGTCAGACTTCCGAAGTCTTCCAAGACTTCGGAAGTCTCCGACCACGCATCCACCGCGACTACTTGACCGATATTCTAGCGCGCTGGCCAAGGCGTCAGGCTTCCGGCGTCTGGTGGGGGCGTGCTTGCCCGCAGCGCGCTCCGGCAGCAGTGGTCGAGGCGGGAGCGCCTGCGAACCAGACTTCGGAACGCTTCTCTCCCACCCCCTGTGCGACTCTTTGATCGGTGTTCTGGCTCAATTCTCGAGGGGCGACGCCCCTTGGCCCCTTGGGAGGGCACACCGGGATCTCAAGCGGCCGGCCGCAGGCGTGAAGACCGCGACGACAAGGGCGTCGCCCCTCGCACGCCCGACTGGTGAGCCGCCCTGATCTTGCTGGCAAATTCCTCGGACTCTGCTCTCGTGCAGTGCGCTGGAGAGTTCGCGGGTGAGCAGGGTGCTCGTCTGAGGGTGACCGAATGTAGCCCGCCGCAAGCCCCTGGGCTTCGAGCCCACGGGGAGCCCCTGAGGGGGCTGCC
>DOUV01000686.1 GCA_003520455.1 Chloroflexota bacterium
GGCCCCCAGCCGCGGTTTCAACCGCCGGGCTCCTTGCTGGGAATGCACTACTTGACAGGCTGCAGAACGCCAATAAGATGAGGTTTTCGCCACGAAGCCGCACTGCCCTCTCACAGTGCCGCTCAATACTCCGGGACGCGAGGGGGTTTGGCAGACGGCTCTGCCGCGCGCCAGGGCCCCTGGACCTCCTTGTGTCTGTCCGTTGTTCGGCTATATTCGACCCGACAGAGGAGAGCCCGTGCGCGTGACGATCCTGACATTTGGCTCGCTGGGTGACGTCCAGCCCTACGTTGCCCTGGGCCTGGGATTACAGGCCACCGGCCACGCCGTGCGACTGGCGACGCACGCTCCTTTCGAGACGTTGGTTCGCAGCCGGGGGTTGGATTTCTTCCCCGTCGATGGCAATCCGCGCGGCATTCTGGAAACTGACGCCGGATCGCGGTGGTTGGACACGGGCCGTAACCCTCTTGGCTTCGTGCGCGGGCTGCTGCAGGTGATCGAACCCCTCATGGTCACGGTCATGCAGCAGTGCATGCGCGCCTGCCAGGACGCCGACGCGATTCTGGTATCACTGCTTGGCTTTTACGCCGGCTATCATATCGCCGAGAGAATGAAGGTGCCGCTCTTCCTGGCATACTACCTGCCGGTGAGTCCAACCCGCGCCTTCCCGAGCACCGTTCTCTGGTTCGATCTACCCCTCGGCGGCCCCTTGAACCGCTTCAGCCACTACCTCGCCGGACAGCTCTTCTGGCATCCCCTCCGCGCGCCGCTCAACAGAGTCCGGCAGGAACTCCTCGACCTGCCGCCGCTTCCCTTTTGGGGAATCGCGCGGGAGATCTTCGAGGAGCGCTGGCCCATTCTGTATGGCTATAGCCCCACCGTGCTGCCCAGGCCGGCCGAGTGGGGCCCGCGAATCCACGTCACCGGCTATTGGTTCCTGGATCGTTCAGACGAGTGGCAGCCGCCCGCCGACCTGGTCGACTTTCTGCAGGCTGGCCCGCCGCCGGTCTCGATCGGTTTCGGAAGCATGAATACCCGGGACCCCGAGGCGACAACCAGCCTGGTTTTGGAGGCCGTCGCGCGCGCCCGGCAACGCGCCGTGTTGCTCACCGGCTGGGGCGGTCTGACCCAGGCGGATCTGCCCGATGAGGTCTTCAAGATCGAGGCGGTTCCTCACGACTGGCTCTTCCCTCAGGTGGCCGCCGTCGTGCACCACGGGGGCGCCGGGACAACCGCCGCCGCGTTATGGGCCGGCGTTCCGTCGGTCATTATCCCGTTTTTCGCCGACCAGCCCTTTTGGGGCTGGCGGGTGTGCAAGCTCGGCGCTGCTCCTCGGCCCATCCCCCGCCGGCGACTCACAGCCCGGCGGCTGGCAGACGCCATTCAGGCTGCCGTGGGCGATAGGGACATGCGCCGCCGCTCTGCGCTGCTTGGCGAGCGTATCCGATCCGAACATGGGGTGGCGCGGGCGGTCGAAGCGTTTCACCAGCATGCTGCTGCCCTCTGCGGAGTTTGATATGCGCGATAAGACTTTGATAGAGATGTTGGCCTCGCGTACTGACGCGGTGCCGGATTCGCTCTGTGTCCGCTTCTTGCGGCGGAGTGAGGTCACCGCGACCCTGACGTTCGCCCAGACCTGGCACCTGGCATCACGCTGGGCAGCGCTCTTCGTCGAACACGGCGTTGGCCGGGGCCAGGCAGTGATCCTGGCCCTGCCCAACACGGAGGACTTCGTTGGTGCCTACTTCGGCACGCTCCTGGCCGGTGGAATTCCGGCCCCAATGGCGCCCGTCCGGCGCGCCGTTTCGGGCGATCCCTACCTCACCACCGTTGCCCGGCGGCTCAAGACGCTTCAGGCTCGGGTGTGTGCCGTCCCGGAGAGCCGGGCGGACCTCGGGACCCTGGCGCCCCTATCGACTCTCGAGCATCTGGCCGTTGTCTCGCGCCGCGACTTGCCGCCCGATCCTCCTCCCATCGCCGTTGTGGGCCACGACCACGATCTCGGACTGCTGCAGTTCACGTCGGGAACGTCCGGCCAGGCCAAAGGCGTCCAGTTGAGCCATAGTGCGCTGCTGGCACAGCTTGATGGCATCTCGAGGCTCCTGGGGCTTCGTTGGCGCCAGGACACCGGCGTATCGTGGCTGCCGCTCTTCCACGACATGGGTCTGATCGGGTTCTTGCTCACCCCGCTGTACAACGCCTGTGAAATCACGCTCCTCCCGACTGAAGACTTCATGCTGGCTCCCAAGCTCTGGATGAAGGCAGTATCCGATTTTCGGGCCACGATCACCGGCGGGCCGCCCTCGGCCTACCTCTTGTGTGCTCGCCATACCAAAGACTCCGACATCGAGCAGATGGATCTCCGCGATCTGCGCTGTGCGCTGGTCGGGGCCGAGATGATCTTGCCTGAAAGCCTGGACCAGTTCGTCGCGCGGTTCGGGCCGGCGGGGTTCCGCGCGACCAGCCTGATGCCGGCGTACGGCATGGCCGAGAATGGCCTGGCCGTGACGATTGCACCGCCCGGCCAGGGGCCGGTAGTTGATCTGCTCGACCTGGATCGCCTGCAGACGGCCGGCCGTGCCGAACCGGTGGCACAGCAGGGTCTCCCCGATCGCGCCACCCGGGCCGTTGCCTCGGTCGGCGTGCCGCTGCCCCACACCACCATCGCCATCGTCGACAAGGAGGGCCAACCGCTGGGCGAGCGGCAGGTGGGCGAGATTCTCGTCCGCAGCTCCAGTCTGATGCAGGGGTACTACCGGCAACCTGAGAGCACGCATCACGCCCTGCGCGAGGGCTGGCTATGGACGGGTGACCTCGGCTACTGTGCCGGCGGTAGGCTGTACATCACCGGCCGGAAGAAAGAGATTCTCATTGTCGGTGGCCGAAACTATTACCCGGATGACCTGGAATCCGTCGCCGGGAGTGTGCCGGGCGTGCGCGCCGGCCGGGCGGTGGCCATCGCCTGTGAAGACCCGCTCCACGCCACGGAAGTGGTCGTCGTCCTGGTCGAAACCAGTCTCAAGGAGCAGACCGAGCGAGAGGAGTTGCGCCAGCATGTCCGCCAGACGCTGGTCCAGGCGGGCTTCCCCGTTCGAGAGGTCGTCCTGCTGCGTCCCAAGACAATCCAAACCACCCTCAACGGCAAACTGAAGCGTCTTGAATGTAAAGAGCGCTACCTTGCGGGTACGTTGCCGTGATGCCAGCAACGGGTACGACGGTGATCGAAAGCCTCGGAGTCTATCTCCCGCCGAAAGCTGTCTCGACGGAGGAGGTCCTCCGAGGGTGCCGCACGGAGATCACATTCCCGCTCGAATCGTTGACCGGCATCAGATCGAGACGCGTGGCCGGCGAGACAGAGTTCTCGATTGACCTGGCGGCGAACGCCGTTGCAGCCTGCCTGGAGCGCTCCAGATACGAGCCGGCGGATATCGACCTGCTCATCTGCTGCAATATTTCACGATGCGACCGGCCGAATACGTTTACGTTTGAGCCCAACACTTCCATCAGACTCAAAGAGCGTTTTGGCTTCGACGCTGCAATGGCTTTTGATATCGCCAATGCCTGCGCCGGGATGTTTACCGCCATCAGCATCGCCGACACCTTTCTCAAGCTTGGACTGATCCGCTGCGCCATGGTGGCCAGTGGCGAATATATCACTCACCTGACGCGAACGGCGCAACATGAAATCGAAAGCGCCCTGGACGAGCGGCTCGCCTGTTTGACGCTCGGCGACGCGGGCGCCGCGCTCATTCTGGAGCAGTCGCACGATGGCCGGGCCGGCTTCCATGACCTGGAGCTCTGCACGCTGGGCCGATATAGCTCGTACTGTGTGGCGAAAGCCACGGACAAGGCGCATGGTGGCGCCATCATGTTCACCGATTCGATCAGGTTGGCGGCCGCGGCCACGAAACACGCCACCCGGCACGCCGCCTGGCTGCTGCACCGCGCCGGGTGGTCACCGCAGGCATTCCAGCATCTGATCATGCACCAGACGTCCAGGACATCGCTCAACGGTGCGGTGCGCGAGTTTAACAATCTGCTCGACGGAGATGCCTACCGCGGCAACGTCGTCATCAACCTGGCCGAGCGAGGCAACACGGCGACGACCAGCCACTTCGTCGCCGTGATGGATGAAATCCGTGCGAAGCGCATCAAGCCCGGCGATCGGGTCATTTTCAGCATCACTGCGTCCGGGTTGACCGTCGGTACGGCGCTGTATACGTTCGACGATCTGCCGGATCGCCTGCTGGCAGGGACCGCCGGCCGCAGCCGCGCAGGGGTGCGCATTGCGGATAGGGATCGGAGGGCGATTCCTCACCCCCGGAATAGCCCTCGTGTCCAAATCGAGAGCGTCGGGACTCTCCCGGCAGGTGACGAGATCGAAAGAAACGTGGTGGCCCTCGCGCGGCATGCGGCGGAAGCCTGCCTCGCCCGATCTTCGCATTGCCCCCAAGCCATAACCACTCTCCTGTACGCCGGGGTCTACCGAAACGAATTCATCAGCGAGCCGGCACTCGCAACCCTCGTCGCCGGCGCGTTGCAGATCGATACCGAGGTTGCGTCACAGGAGCGCAACAGTATCATCGCCTACGACATCTTCAACGGTGGCCTGAGTTTCCTCAACGCCTGTTATGTTGCCATTCAGACAATCAAGGCCGGGCAGGGCACAACGGCGATGGTCATCGCCGCCGAGATCGAGAACAACGCTGATCTGTTTCCGGAGAGACTGCGAGGGATCAGGGAGAGTGGGGCAGCCGCGATCCTGGCGGCCAGTACCGGCGGAGAGGCAGGCTTCGGGAACTTTGTCTTCAAAGATTTCACCGAGTACTGCAATGAGTTTGCCACCTATGCCAGCTACGAGGACGGCAAGCCCTGCCTGTACACAGAGAAAGCGGCCACTCCTGAAGATGCGTACCTGGCTTGCATTCCCCGAGCGGTCGACGAACTGTTGGCCCTCGAAGGGTTGGACCTGGCCCAGATCAGCATCGTGTTTCCACCACAAATCTCCTCGGCGTTCATTGCCAGGCTCAGTTACAAAATGACCATCCCGAAAAAGCTATTCGTCGATGTCGCCCACGACGGGCCCGATTTCTTCACCTTATCGATGGCCTACGCCCTGGCCCACGCGCAGGAACACAACTTGGTCAAGCCCGGCGATATCGGCCTCATCATCAACGCCGGGAGCGGCATCCAGGTTGGCTGCGCCATCTACTACTTCTAGAGACAATGAGAACACCCACCCAGACCGAACGAACATTGCAGGGAATCGTGGCGGCGAAACTCCGGGTCGATCCCGACCAGGTGCCACTCGACCAGCCACTGCTGGAGGACATGGGCCTGGATTCTTTCGTCATCGTGGAGATCATGATGGAGATCGACACCGTCTTCGCTCCGATCACCGTTTCCGACAGGCCTCTCGAGACGCTCAGGACACTGCGCGACGTGGCGGCCTATATCGACGCGGAGACAAGGCAGGAATGACTAGAGCCCTCGTCACGGGCGCCACCGGCCTCCTGGGCAGCCATCTGGTTGAACGGCTTCTGGCAGCCGGCGTCGAGGTACGGGCTTTCGTACGACCCGGCAGCGACACCTGTCACCTGCACGCCCTCCCGGTTGAGATCGTATGCGGAACAGCGACCAACCAGGAGGATCTTCACCGGGCCCTGGCAGGCTGCCGGTGGGTGTTCCACGCCGCCGCCCACCTGACCGTTGCGTCACCCTTCAACCAGGATCAAGACTTCGACCGGCTCAAACGCAGCAACGTGGACTTGACCGCAGCGCTGCTTCGCGCCGGCCAGGAAACCGGCACAACGCGGTTCGTCTACGTGAGCTCTACCAGCGTCTACAGCCCGGATGCCCCATCGCCGGTTGCCGAGGACATGCCCCTGAATCCATCCTCAGGCTATGGTCGCTCGAAAGTACTGGCCGAAGAACGCGTACGCGCCTATCAAGAACAGGGCCTGGCATCTACGATTGTCCGCCCAGGCATCATGTACGGGCCACGCGACCGCCATTTCACCCCGGCCCTCGTATCGCTGGCGCGTTTGCCCGTGCTGCCGCTCCCCAACGGCGGGCGCTCGCGTTATGATCTTGTACACGTGAGTGATGTCGTCGAACTGATCTGGCAGGCGAGCCAGTCGGCCACATCGATTGGGAAGGTATACAACGCCGCATCCGGTGCCCCCCTGTCCTTGCGCGAAATCGTCGAGAGTATCCGTGACGTGATCGGGCGGGCTCCCCGGACGCTGCCGCTCCCGTCCGGCGCGCTTCGGCACTGCCCACGCCTGATGCGCTGGTACCTCGAGCACTATGCCCCGGACGCCGCCGGCATCGCAACGCCGCTCGGCGCGGCCTACCTGAGCCGCGACGTCTACTACGACATCTCCCGGGCAAAAGCCGACTTACACTACACCCCGCAATTCAGCTTCAGGGAAGGCTTGGAACTGGCACTCGCAGACCTGCCGGCCCGGCCGCCTGGTTGACACTCCCACCACTGAAGCGATCCGGTTAGCCAAGTCGGGGGAGGGGTAGGGGCGCAGGCCATGCGCCCGTCCCATTAGAACACCGGTCACGTCGTCAGACTTCCGAAGTCTTGTGGGGATCGTATTTGCCCAAAGCACGCCCCGACGACGATGATCGAGGCGAGAACCAGCTGCCTACAAGACTTCGGAAGT
>DOUV01000684.1 GCA_003520455.1 Chloroflexota bacterium
CTCCTCCGCCCCTTCAGCGTCGTCGTCACCACCCTCCTGCGCTGGGCCCTCCCCCGCCACGACGCCCGGCACGTCGAGGACAAGCTGCTCGTCACCCGCGAGGAACTCCTCCACCTCGCCCGCGAAGGCGCCCGCTCCGGCGTCCTCACCCCCGACGAGTCCAAGATGATCCACGGCGTCTTCGACCTCACCCACCAGACCTGCGCCACCCTCATGACCCCCCGCGACAAGATGGCGGTCGTCGCCGCCACCGCCACCCCCGCCGGACCAGCCACCTCCGCTCGAGCTACTCGGGGGCGTGCTGGTAAAAGTCGTACCGGCGGAGTTGATCATGTTGATGAGACCGTCGCTCATGTTCTGGAGGCCAACGGACATCCGGTCACTGGCACCCTGCAGGCCACCCGGTCCTTGCCACCCATGATCACCCGATCCCGAACCGCTTTCGACCCGGCGACCGCCGCCCCCGCCCGTTCCACTTCCGCCCGTGCTTGAGCCATAGTAGCCGTAGCCGTAGGGAGCATGCCACCCGTACGGGCCGTACCACGCGGGGACCGGCGCGTCCACCCGCGCGAACTTCCGGATGTAGTCGCGCTCCACGCCGAGAGCGATGGCGTAGGCGAGGTACTGATCCCAGATCTCCTTCTTGCGCTCGAGATCACCGTAACGATCGATGTTCCGCAGGTAGCGCTCGAAGGCGCGCCATTTGCTGGCCGCCTCAGCCCCCCTGGCCGTCTTGCGAGGCATGACTTGCCCGACAACGAGCAAAGCGATGCCGGCCAGGGCCAGGCCTGCCGGGAGGCAGAGCGTCGCCCCCGCCAGGTCCACCAGACCAACAGCCCCGGCGAGAAAACCGCCACCAACGGCGGCCCCCAGCAGCATAAAGCCGATGATTCGCCAGACTGTTCGCGCCGACTGCGGCGACTTCGGAAAGAGCCCGGCATCGACCGTCGCCTCGTACAGTTCTGACTGGAGGCCAGGAATCGCGCGATAGAATTTCTGTTTGAGGTCGCTCAGATCGCGATGGTTGAAGCTACCGAAGAGTTCCCTGATCAGTGTTTGCTCGAAGGGACGGGTCGCCTTGCTCCTATCTTCCAGGTAGAAGCTGTAATCGGAGGAGCGGAAGAGGAAGACGCTCTTGGTTTGCTCTTCCATCCGAATCGCGCCCCGCCGCGCCAGGTCAACGAGCGTCGCGATGATATCTTTTGTGTCAGCTTTCTCGTCGAGGAGAGTCCCAACGACGCCGGGGGGCAGATCATCGGGCGGCTCGCTCAGGTACTCGGCCTGCAGCGCCACCGGAACATCGCGCCCGCGGGTGTACCATAGAACGTAACTTCCAACCAGGCCGCCAACGCCGACCAGCAGGCCCAGCGCACCGAACAGCAGGTTGAGCACGGGGGTCAAGGTAGCGCGGCGGTCTTCGGCCGCCTGCCAGGCCGGAGCCCTACCGGACACGATGCCGTGCGGGAACTGCACGCGCACCTCGATCTCGCGGCCGGCCGGGATCTCGCCAGCCGTGAAGGTCACCTGGCGGCCGGCGCCAACGATGCGACTGGTCGCCGGCTCTCCATAACTGGCGGCCTTCAGGTTGGCCTCACCCACCGCGCCTGGGAGGTTGACGGTGATCGTGCTGGCCTCAACCCGCGCCGGGCGGTCAGCGTAGACTGCTTTCCACCAGAGTTGATCACCGCCCGAGTAGTAGCGCAGGGCACCCTGGGCAATGTAGGAGAGGATGAAGGTATGGCGCCCGGACGTCTGCGGAAAGTAGTACCGAATGCCGGCTTCACCATTGTCGCCACGGTAGCGGTAGAAGGTGTAAGGCCGACGGCTCCCCTGGTCTTGATCGAAGCGGCGGCCATCGCCGACGACGGTCACATCAGTGATCCCGGTCACGCGATTCGTAGGAATCTCACGGTAGCCAAACGTGAAGGTGCCGCTGGTGAAATTGATGTCGTTGCGCTCGGTGACGCGCAGATCGCCGTCGTCAAGAACGTCAATCGTCACATCGAAATGCTCCCAGTAGAGCGATTTCTCATTCTGGGCGACCGACGGGGTCGTGGGAGCAGTGACAACGGCGACAAGGGCCAGGACAAACAAGGCCAGCAAGCGACGCAGTGTGGATGTCATTGAAAGGTCTCTTCGCGATTCAACCTGGAACGATACTGATCGATTATACGGCTCAGGTCTGTCTGAAGCAAGCACTGGGAGCGAATCAAGAACGATCTGGGTTGCCTCGCCTCAGCAAAAAGGGCGGACGGTTCGATCCGTCCGCCCTCCTATACGACTATAGGGAGAGGTTGGTTGCTCAGCCATCCGTCAAGGATTTAAGTAATCTTTGAGCCGGCGGCTGCGGCTGGGATGGCGTAGCCGCCGCAGGGCCTCGCCCTCGATCTGGCGAATGCGCTCGCGCGTCAGGCCAAACTTCTGGCCCAATTCTTCGAGCGTGTGGGTCCGCCCGTCGATCAGGCCATAGCGCAGGCGGAGGATACGCGCCTCGCGCGGGTCGATGGTGTTGAGAGCGTGCTCCAGTTCCTGGCGCAGCAGGTTGGCCGATGCCAGTTCGGTCGGGGGCGGCGTGTCCTCATCCTCGATGAAGCTCCCCAATTCGCTGTCGCCTTCCTCGCCGACCGGCTTCTCCAGGCTCAACGGGCGGCGGCTAATCCGCAGCATCCAGCGGACCTTCTGGGGTGACAGATCCAGCTCTTTGGCAATCTCCTTGGGCGTCGGCTCCCGGCCGAGCGTCTGTTCGAGCTCACGGCTCACCCGGTAGAGTTTGCGGATGCGATCGCTCATGTGGACGGGCACGCGAATCGTGCGCCCCTGATCGGCGATAGCGCGGGTGATCGCCTGACGGATCCACCAGGTGGCATAGGTCGAAAATTTATAGCCGCGTTTGTAGTCGAACTTGTCAACCGCCTTCATCAACCCCAGGTTGCCCTCCTGGATCAAGTCCAGGAGGGGCACACCCTGGCCCATGTACTTCTTGGCGATACTTACCACCAGCCGCGAGTTGGCCTTGGTGAGGTGGTCGCGGGCCAGATTGCCCAGACGGACCTGGCGTTCGAGCCGCTCGTGCTCCTCCTCATCCTGGACCTCGCCCCGCTTGAGCCGGCGCTCAGCCTCGCGGCCCTCCTCGAACTGGCGCGCCAGCTCAACCTCCTGCTCGGCGGTGAGCAACGGCACACTCCCCACCTCGCGCAGGTAGAGGCTGACGGTATCGTCACTCTCGATATCCGAAAGATCGAAGAGTGGGACTGCCGGCGTGTGGTCAACCAGCTCGGCCTCGTCAGGCTCGTTCTCGTCGGCTTCGAGCTCCGCTGCGAGTTCAGCTTCGGCTGCCTCCTCGGCCCGTTTGGCCTCCTCTTCACTCTCGTAGATATCAATGCCCTCTTCTTCCAGCAACACGTAGAAGTCTTCCAGCTCGGCCAGTCGATCCTCGGCCTCGGGAAAGACCTCAAGAATATCGGCTGAGGTCAAGTAACCCTGAGCCCGTGCTTTCTGCAACAGGTCCTCAGGGGTCCGGAGTTCTTTTTCTTTCTGGCGTTCCGCCATACGATCCCTCCCATCCCGACGGCCGATACCCTCCCGCTCACCGCCTCTCGACAGCTGGGTACCGGGCTGTGGGCTGGCACAAAGCGGGGAGACGGCATAAAAGAGCGGGCTGACATTGAGGGCACAAAATGCCCTCCGGCTGAATTGCTGGAAGTGCCACTGCGGGGTGCAAGTGCTCTGGGCGGCCCGCAAACATCGCGGGCCATACCGGAAAGGGCGGCCCGCGCGGGATCAACAACTCTTCAGGAGTGCCCACCTCCAAAGGAGGATGGACTTCAGTGCGATTATAGCATCCGCCAGCAAGCATTGTCAACCCCGGAATCGGATGATTTGCGCCTCCCGCACTCTCTGTGTATACTCATAAACCTTTTGCCAGGCAAGAGGTCTTCGTTGTCCCGCTGGCATTCGCCCTTCCAGAAGCAAGCTCTATGCCAGTTAGCCTTTCGGTCGCACGAGCCGCCAGAGTAGCCAGGCGGCTCCAACCCACAGCAGCGTCCCCAGCAGCGGTTCCACCGGCCGAATCACCCAGCCACTGACCACGAGAACGATCAACAGAAGCGTATCGGTGAGGCGGTTGACCGCCCCCTCAACGGCGGCCAACCGTTTTTCCAGGGCCGGCGCCTGGGCCAGGCGGTAGGTTAACTCGTCGGCCTCGATCTTGGCCAGGGTGCGATCGAGCCGGCCGGGCAGGCGCCCCAGCATGGCCACCAGGGCGGCGACCTGACGGCTGGCCCCCTCCAGACTCGGGCCGACCTGCTCGCCAATCAAACTGCGAGCATACGGCTCGATGCTGGCAACCGGGTTGAAATCAGGATCCAGCCCGCTTGCCAGCCCGCTTAACAAACCGATGCAGCGTCCGAGGTAGACAAAATCCTGCGGCACCTGAAATGGAAAGTCGTAGAGAATCTCGCGGAACTCGACCAGGAGCCGTTCAATCTCCTCGGTACCGATGCGATTCAATTCCGCCAGGCTGAGGCCATAATAGCGCTCGAAGAGTACCTCCAGAGCGGCGGCGATGGGTCGTTCGTCGGCATTGGGCAGGAGAAAGCCGAGTTGCTTGAGCGACTTGACGAGCCCACGGAAATCTCGCTGGATGACGTCGGCCAGCACGCGGCGCAACAATTCTTGAGCGATGGGCCGGACGTACCCCACCATTCCGAAATCCACGAAGACCAGGCGGAATGGGCGACCGCCGGGTGCATTTGGCGGCGCGGGTGGATACTCGGCGTCGTTGCCCAAGGGCAGGACGAAGAGGTTCCCAGGGTGCGGATCGGCGTGGAAGAAGCCGTCCTCGAAAATCTGGGTGAGGTACGCGTCCATCGTCGCCTGGGCGACCTCGGGGCGGCTAATGCCGGCCGCCTCCAACGCGTCGTACTGGTTGATCTTGATGCCCCCCACCCGCTCGAGCGTCAGAATGCGTTTGGTTGTCAGCCACCAGCAGGGCAGCGGCACCTTGATTTGGGGGGTGTCGGCGAAGTTCTGTTCGAACCGCTCGGCGTGGTGCCCCTCGGCGATGTAGTCGAGTTCCATGCGCAAGGTCGAGGCAAATTCCTCGAAGAGCGCATCGAGATCGGCGCGGCGGGTGATGAACGCGAAGCGCTTGAGGATGCGAATTCCAACGCTGATCGCCTCCAGGTCGGTCTCGACAATCGCGCGAATGCCGGGCCGCTGAATCTTGACCGCCACCTCCGCGCCATCCGCGAGGGTCGCGTAGTGCACCTGGCCGAGCGAGGCGGCCCCGACCGGCATCCGGAGGAACGTCGCGTACACCTCATCCGGCGGCCGTCCCAACTCGCGCACGATCTGCCCCTCAATCAACGGCCAGGGCACCGGCTGGACCTCATCTTGCAGGTCGGACAGCGTGTCGGTCACTTCGGGGGGGAGGACATCGACTCGCGCGCTGAAGAACTGGCCGAGCTTGATCATGACCCCGCCCATCTCCACCGCAAGATCTCGGAATTCCGCCGCGAGGCGACGGCGGCGCTCGCGAGCGTTCCGGCGAGCAATGCCTAGCTTCAGCCGGCGGGGCAGCAAGACCTCCCAGAAGTAGAGGGTGAGAAACGTGTGCAGAAAAAAGAGGGTGATTCGCCAGAACCGGCGGCGCAACCCGCTGGGACGGGCAATCGCTGGCCGGGTGGCCTCATCATCGTCGGAGAAACGCGGTGCAGTCATCGAGTCACTTCATGGAGGCCGGAACGTCGGTCAACGGATGCCCTGCGGGCACGATGGATGGATGAACGCCAACGGATGGCCTCCGGTCACACGGATAAACGGATGGGATAAGGGATGAACACCGACGGATGCCCCGCAGGCCGAACGAGTACACGAAGGAATCGCGCGCCAACGGATGAACGGATACTTCGAGGTGGAGTTCGTGGATGGGGCTTCGCCCGAGGACAGTCAGGGAACGGACCGTTTGGTGTTCCATCCCTTGATGGCTTCATAGTTCGTAGTAGAGAAAGAGTGCGACCTCGTGGTTGGCAATGTCGCGGTTGGTGTAGAAGTAGGTATCGAGGCCGGCGGTCTGGCACCCCAGGCGCTGGTAGAAGCGCACCGCGGGCACGTTGTTCGTCTGGGTCTCGAGCACGAGAGCGCGAAACCCCCGCTCGCGGGCCCACGTCACCGCGCGTTCGAAGAGCAAGCGACCCAGGCCCCGACCGCGAGCGGCGGTGTCTACAAAAAGTGTCCAGATGATCGCCGTGTTGCGCCACTCCTCCGGCTCGACCTCCAGGATTGCAACCAGGCGGCCAGCCCGCTCGGCGATCAATTGAAGGCTCCGGCCCTCTTTCAGCCGGAGCCGCGTGCGGGCGAGCTCGGCCGTGTCGTAGCGATAGCCGATCTCCTTCTGGAACGGCTGCTTGAAGGGACGCTCGACCAGGCGCCAGGTGATGGACCCGCCTTCGCGCTCGGTCTCGACGTCCAGATAACTCTCGCTGACAAAGTTCGGGTCGATCTGATCCAAGGCCACCAGATCACCGTAGCGGAGAGGACGAATCACCACATCATCCACAACTCTCCCCCCACCCGTTCATCCACCATTTGATCTGTTGCTCTTCATCCGTTGCCGTATCCGCTTATCCAGGCTGCCCCCAGGCTATCCGGTGCCGTTCATCCGTTGTCGTATCCGTTTATCCGTTGTGCCCGCCGGGCATCCGTTGACGCCATTCGTTGCAACACCGGGATCGCCGCTACTTTCTCCGGCTCGAGCGCCTCCCAGAGCACACCGGGCGGTCGAGGATACATCCGTCTCGTCTCAATCAGCTCGTCGGGGGTGGCGATCCAATCGAGCGAGATGTCGTGAGAAGCCATGGGGATCTCCCCCTCGCCCACGATCTGGAGCGGGTGGGCGGTCGTGACGATAGGCGCCTCGGGCCCCACGAGACCAACCTCGCGTGCGAGAGCATACTCGAGGTCACTGTAGCCGCCACCCTTGCCGAGCCGGGCGCCGCCACGCGTCAGTGCCACGCAGCCCGTGACGATCAGGTCGATCGGGCGCATCTCGTCCAGGCTCACCGGCCGGCCCAGGGCGAAGGCGCCTTTGATACTGCTCGCCTTCCACAACTGCCGTGGGTCCAATCGAGCAGGGTCAAGCTCGAGAAAGGGCTGCTCGTTCGCCAGCCGGGGGACGGCCACGTAGACGGTCTTGCCAGCGGTGAGCGCGGCATGCCGCACTGGTCGCTGGGGCAAGTCGGGGTTCGACTTGATGGTGTGGGCACACTGCCAGATGTCGAGTTGCGCGATTCGCGTGGCGGCCTGCTCGGCACCGGCAAAGTTCGGGATGCGCCCGACGGCGCCGGGGAAGCGCGCGACGCCTGCAACCTGCAGCGCCGCCCAGATGCGCTCGCGCAGCGCTTGTTTGCGCTCGTTCATGGAGCGATTGTAGCCAGCATGGGGGGAGCGGCAAGCGCCGGTCGGTCACTCCGGCGGAAAGAGCTTGCCGGGGTTGAGGATGTTGTGGGGGTCCAGTGCCTGTTTGATTCTTCGCATGGAGGCAATCTCGACCGGGTTGAGGTCCAGCGGCAGGTAATCGCGCTTGAGCAAGCCGACCCCATGCTCGCCGGTGAGCACGCCGCCCAACTCGATTGCCGACTCGACAATCGCCTCGGCGGCGGCCTCGACCCGACGCATCTCGTCGGCATTCCGGCGGTCGCACATGATCGTGGGGTGGAGATTGCCGTCGCCGATGTGCCCGAAGAGCGGGAGGAGGAGATTGTACTGCTCTGCGATCTGCCGGACCCGGCGCGCCATCTCTGGGATGGCCGAGCGCGGCACCACGATATCTTCGGCGTAGTAGTTGGGCTTGAGGCGGGTGAGCGCCCCGCCCACCGCGCGACGCCCG
>DOUV01000788.1 GCA_003520455.1 Chloroflexota bacterium
CTACCGCCTCACGGCCATCGGCATCGAGCCGCTTGGCCCGCCGCAGCGCCTCAGTGGCCTGAAGATTGCGCTGACCCCTGAGAGCGAGGCGGGGCCAACTGCAAACGCTGCGCCGGCACTGGGACCGCTCGCCCTGGAGAGCGTCTCGTCCCTTCCGGCCGGCGTGCAGCCCGGTCAGACCCTCACGCTCACCGCCCGGTGGCTGGCGTGGGAGCCGCCGGAGCGCGATCTCACCACCTTTCTCCATCTTTTGCCTCAGAGTGCTGCCGGTCCGCCGGTCGCTCAACAGGATCAGCGTCCGCTGGCCGGGCGCTACCCGACCGATGTGTGGAGCGCGGGCGAGCGGGTCACCGTGACCTACACGGTGACCCTGCCCGGTTCCCTCTCGGCGGGGCACTACGGCGTGCGCCTCGGCTGGTACGACCCCGCCACTGGGGAGCGCCTGGTGGGACCCGCCGGAGACACGATCTCCGTGGGCACGTTGGAGATTGGAGATGAGAGATTGGAGCGGGAACCATGGAGACACGCAGCCGGCGGATGAGCGAGACGATCGCCATTCTGCGCTGGGCGGTGCCGGTGCTCATCGCCATCTTAGGACCCGGCTACACCCTCTTTGAACACCTGGTATTCGAACAGAGCGGTCTGTCACCGCACATGATGCGCGAGGTCATCTTCCTGGGCCTGACGGGGCCGCTACTGGCCTGGCTGACGCTCACCTGGGCTCGGGAAGCGGCCTTCAGCCGGGAGGTCACTGAGAAGGAACTGGCCGAACGCAACCGCCAATTGGCCAGCTTGAATAACATCAGCGCGGCCGTCAGCCGGTCCCTCGATTTGCAGGAGGTGCTTGATGAAGCATTGGCCCGGCTGGCCGATCTTCTGCACGTAGATGCGGGGGCGATCCGCATCTTGAAGGGCAGCACCCTCTTCCTGCAAAGCCATCAAGGCCTCTCGTCTGACTTCGTAAACCACGATCGCTTGGTGACCCTCGGAGAGTGTCTGTGTGGCCTGGCGGCTCACCACCGGCGCCCGTTCGTCGCCAACGACCTCGGAGCCACTCCGCTTCTGACGCGCAACCTCTGCGCCGCCGAAGGACTCTTCTCCATCCTGTGCGCGCCGGTCACGAGCCAGACGAAAGTTGTTGGGATAGTTCACGTTGGGAGCCGGCAACCGCGCAGCTTCTCGCCTCAGGACGGAGAGTTCCTGGTCACCATCGGCCACCAGATTGGGATGGCCGTCGAAAATGCCGGCCTCTACGCCGAAGTGAAGGCCCTCAACCAGGAGCTTGAGGCGCGGGTGGAGGAGCGGACGGCCGAGTTGGATCGGGCCCGGCAAGAGATTGCCCGCAAGGCCCAACAACTCCAGAAATTGTTGGCCAAGACGGTTCAAATTCAGGAGCAAGAGCGCGCTCGTATCGCTCAGGACATGCACAACGGCGTCATCCAACTCGTCGTCGGAGCGCTGTACGAGGTTCAGGCGGCCAAAAACGCTGCGGCCAGCGATCCCGTGCGGCTGCGAGAGCGGCTGGAGACGGCCCTGGATCTGCTGCAACAGGTTGAGGCGGAGACGCGCCGCACGATCTACGACCTCTGCCCACCGGTCCTCGACGCCAAAGGGCTGGTGCCCGCGTTGCGCCAGTACGTTGCTCGCTACCAGGAATTGACCGGCGTCCCGTGCACGCTGCATGTAGCCGGCACCCTCTCGCGCCTGCCTGCGGAGGTAGAGGTCGCCACCTACCGGGTCGTCCAGGAGGCGCTGCATAACGTCCAGGGCCACGCCCAGGCCACTGCTGCCGAGGTGTTGGTACGCTTCGGGGGCGAGGGCCTCTGGCTGATGATCCGGGACAACGGGCGCGGCTTCGATCCCGGCGCCGTCGAGCACCACGCCGAGCGGCATCTCGGGCTGATGGGGATGCGCGAGCGGATCCAGAGCATCGGCGGGCAGCTCGAGATCGAGGCGGCATCTGGCCAGGGAACATGCATCGTGATCCGCGTCGCCGCCCGGCCGCTGGAGAGCGATGCCCTGAGGGGCGCCCCCGCGGGGGAGGACCACCAATGACGATTCGCGTGCTGGTCGTCGACGATCACCCGGTGGTGCGGCACGGGGTTCAGCACCTGCTGGCCAGCGACCCCGAGGTTGAGGTCGTGGGCGAAGCCGATAGCGGCGCGCAGGCCCTGGAGCAGGTGGCCAACCTGGAGCCAGACCTCGTCATCCTCGACATGCTGCTGCCCGGCTCCGACGGGGTCGCGATCACTCGCCAACTCCGGCGGCGCCACTCGGACGTGAAGATCATCGTCCTCACAGCTTACCGCGATGAAGAGTACCTGCTAGGGGCCCTGCGCGCGGGTGCCCACGCCTACTTGCTGAAGCAGGCCTCGCACGAGGTGTTGTGCGAGGCCATTCACCGCGCGTACCAGGGCGAGCGTCTCCTCAGCCCGGTCCTCGTCAGCCGGGTCCTCGAAGAATTCGAACTCATGGCCCGCGAGCAGAGTCTCGAGGAGTCCCAGCTTGCCCAAAGCGATCTAGAAATCCTGAACCGCATCGCCAGTGGCGACAGCACCAGGGATATCGCCCAGACGCTCCACTGGAGCGAGGCGACGGTGAACCGCCGGGTGCAGGAGATCCTGATCAAGCTGAACGTCGCCAACCGGGCCCACGCCGTGGCCGAGGCCATCCGACGCGGGTTGATCTAGCTGCACCGGAGCGATAGCGCGGAGGGGGCGTGAGTGCGATCGTACTCACGCCCCCTGTCTTGTATTCGCGGTTTATCACTCCCCTCGGGAGTTGGAACAATACCTGCGGCCCCGAACTGCAACGCTCATATTGGAGTACCGTGCGCGACCACACCTGTCCGAGAGCACGCCGACGTGACGCGTGATGCGTGACGGAATCACTCGCGCATCACGCGCCTCCTTTCCGAGGGGACCGTGGCGGTGCACGCTCTTCCATATGAGCGAACTGCAAAGAGAGAGTGATAGGATTTTGGGCAATTCTGATAGCTTTTTGCATTGTGAGCTTGCCTTGCGCGCGCTATCTTTAAGGTGCGACCCACTTCTTCCGAAAGTGCGTCGCACCTGAGCGTTGCACCTGAGCATCGCACTTGGCCATGCGAAGTGCGTCGCACCTGAGCGTCGGTCAAGGGAAAGGAGGCGAGCAAGCCCCATGAAACTCAGTCGCAGAGCCTTCCTCAAATCCTCCGCCATGGCTACCGGCGGCCTGCTCCTCCCGGCCGGGGCGGCGGCGGCCAGGGTACCCAAATTCCCCATCCACAAACGGATCGGCGAGGTCCCCACCATCTGTACCTACTGCGCCGTGGGGTGCGGCCAGATCGTCGCCACCCAGGGGGGCCGCGTCGTCAACATCGAGGGTGACCCCGACCACCCCATCAACCAGGGCTCGCTCTGCAGCAAGGGCCTGGCGGCCTACCAGGTCACCAGCAGCCCGCGCCGCCTGACGAAGCCCCTCTACCGGGCGCCGGGCTCGGACAAGTGGGAGGAGAAGAACTGGGACTGGGCGCTCGACCAGATCGCCCAGCGCATCAAGAAGACGCGCGACGACCACTGGACCGCGCAGGCCGCCAGCGGCACGACGGTCAACCGTACCGAGGCCATCGCCTTCCTGGGTGGCTCCCAGAACACCAATGAAGAATGCTACCTGTGGGTCAAAGCGTTGCGAGCGATGGGCCTGGTGTACATCGAGCACCAGGCGCGCATATGACACTCCCCTACTGTTGCGGCTCTGGCAGAGTCGTTCGGTAGAGGAGCAATGACCAA
>DOUV01000422.1 GCA_003520455.1 Chloroflexota bacterium
CCACGGTGGCCAGCAACCCGAGCTCGGCCGGGCCGAGGCGAGTCCCCGCCGGCAGAACGATCTGGCCTGCCTCGATGTCCTGGCCGGCCGGGCGGACGTCGGCCCCCGGCTCGACCGGGCGGGTGATGGTGACCTGGTCGCCACGGACCTCCGTGAACTCCACCATGACGATGGCATCGGCACCTGTCGGCAGCGGGGCGCCGGTGGTGATCCGCGCCGCAGTGCCGGGCACCAGACGCAAATCGGTCGCGTGCCCGGCGAACTGGTCGCCGACGATACGGCGTGTGGGACCGAGGTCGCCGGCGATCACCGCAAAGCCGTCCTTGGCCGAGGCCGCAAAGGGGGGCATCGGCTCGGCGGCGCGAACGTCCTCGGCCAGCACCAATCCCTGAGCCTTCATGAACGGTAGCTCAATCGGCGGCAGCGGCGCCACGGCTGCGAGAACCCGGCTCACTGCCTCTTCCACCGGGATCATCGGATATTTGGATTCGGCCATGTATCGATCCTTACGGGTTGCCGGCTGGCAGGCCACAGCGCGAAGATGCTCACCGCCAGCATTCGGGCATTGAATCTCACAACGTCGCTGAGGAGGAGCTTTGAGCCTTCAACCATAAACCTGCCAACCTGCTGCATATTCATCCAGAAAAAGGTTGAGCGACGATTCATCGAGGGGAAGGCCGCGATCTGTGCAGAATTTCCAGAAAGGCACCAGGTATGGACGGGCGGCGCGCAACTCCTCGCGCAAGAGCCAGGCAGAGAGCCCACCAGCCCGCAGGAAGCCTGTCTGCTCGTAGGCTGCTTCGGTCTCGTGGCGGTCGTATTCGACGCAGCGCAGAGTTGGCTTCCACTCGTTTCTATCCCAGTCGAGGAGCGCGTACTGGGCGCGAGGATCGTCGTTGAACGGGAGCCCGACCGCACCCGTGTTGACGATCACAGTGTCCTCGTGCTGCCGGATCATACTGAGATGGGTATGGGCACAGATGAGGAATGGTTCGGGCGTCTCCGCGAGCATCTCGTCCAGGGCCGCAGGCGACGTGATTGGACCGATCCCCTCCATGAAGTGGCGCGGGCTGCCGTGGACGATCCGGAGGGGGAGCACGTCTTCCTCCTCGACCACGAACTGACCGGGGAGCGACTTCATATAAGCCAGCCAGGCGGGCCCGACATCGCGGGCCGCAAAGCGTGTCGCCGCCCACCACGGATCGTCTAACCAGGTCGGGTCTACTCGCCCGTCGATGAATCGGCACAGCAGGTCCTCGTGATTCCCCACGATGGTCGGCAGGCGCAATGGGACCAACCGCTCCAGCACAGCCGCGCTCTGCGGCCCGCGGTTGACAAGATCACCGGCAACGACAAGGTGATCGATCTGCTGGGTCGCGATGTCGGCCAGCACCGCTTCGAGTGCGGACAGGTTTCCGTGGATGTCGGCGATGATCGCGAGGCGCATCTGTCGAATTCATATCAGGCTCGGAAGCCCACTCGAGATGGTCGGCTGAGACCGGGCGCGGTACCCATGATCCTGGGGAGCAAGGGCGTGCTGTCGAGATCATTTGCCGATCATCACCTCGGTCGCCTTGATGATGGCGACGACCTCATCTCCAACCTGCAAGCCGAGGCGCTCGGCCGATTCGCGGGTGATGACGCTGACAACCTCGTTGTCCCCGACCTGGACGACAATCTCTGCCGTCACGATGCCCGTGGTGATGTGCTTGATCGTCCCTCGAAGTTGGTTGCGTGCACTCCACTCCATAACAGCCCTCCTGCACTCTATGCACTATCATTGTAGACAGGTGCGGGTCTCCGGACAAGCGCGGTGACTTC
The DNA here is from genome assembly GCA_003520455.1 of Chloroflexota bacterium. The sequence continues at coordinate 1,822 of DOUV01000422.1, forward strand.
CGGGAGTGCCTGCTCTCTCGGTTGGGTTCGACCGCCGGACTCAGTTGGTTCGTTTGCCGTTTGACGGCGAGACGCCGCTCGCCTTCCGGTCGGAGGCGGAGGTCGACGGGGTGGAGGTGAGGTTCAGTTTTGCCCTGGCTCTGTTGGGCGACGGCCGGAGGGGGCAGTTCACGGGTTGTCGACTGGGCCGGGGCTCGGCGCGGCGGCCGGGCAGTGGAACAGCGCCAGAATCGCGACGAAGCCAGGGCAGTGAGTCGAAAGAAGGCCTTCGCTCTGACGATTGGTAACAACGACGCGCAAAAAAACTCGATCAGGCTGAATCGGAATCGAACAGGGTCTGGAAGCGCTCGGCCAGCAGAGTATCGAGCCCGTCGGTGAGAGCGTGAAAGCGGATGAGGAGGCGGTGTGCTGCCGGGGTGAGCGCCGTTCCGCCGCCGCCGACGCCCCCCGTCTGACTCTCGACGAGCGGCTCGCCGAGCCGGGCCTCCATCTCCTTGATTTTCTCCCACGCGGTGCGAAAATGAACACCCATTTCGGCTGCCGCCGCGTTGATCGAGCCGGTCCGTTCGACTGCCTCGAGCAGCCGGACGCGCCAGAGGCTGAGGACGACCTCACCATCCTGTTCGATCCAAACGTTCAGTTTTGCCTCCATTGGACCGCCTCCAAGTCGATTATAGGACACGGCCCCTCGCTGTCAAACAACGAGGCAACCGGGTAGTGTACCGCTTTCGGTGGAAATTTGGACAGGTCAGGCAAGGGAGTTGGCCTCCTAAGAAATCATGGCGAGAATGGAGGCATCGGAAGGGAAGGCGCCGGCGGCGCGAGCACGGCGGCGCAGGCGGCGGTTGAAGCGTTCGAGCCGCGAGGTCGTGCGCAGTGCGGAGCGGGGCCAGTCAGGATGGCGGTGCTCAAGCTGGTAAAAGGTCAGGGTGGCTCGAAAGTCGCGCTGGAGGGTCGCGACCGCAGCCGGTTGCGAGGCGCGGAAGGAGCGCACGACGTGGCGATAGCGGCGGAGGGCGGTACGGGGCTGCTTGGCCGTCCAGATGGCGCGAAACGCCTTGAGGATGGCGCGTCGGTGGCGGCGTTGTTCCTGTCGAGAGAGTCCTTCTGGCAGCACAATGGCCCGTGCGATGGTGCGGAGCTTATGAAAGAGGCAGCGCTGGAAGGGCACACCGAAATGGACGACCTCCAGGGCGGCGCACAGCCCACTGCCGCCATCATGAATCACAAGTTCCAGCCCCGCCTCGGCGCGAATGCCAGCGGCTTCCAGCCGTTCCAAGAAGCTGATCCACTCGGACGCACTTTCGCTCTCGCCCAACTGCCAAGCCAAGAGCAGCGCGTGACCGCTCTGCGGCCAGTGCCCGATGGCCAGAAAGAGCGGGCGTTTGACCCGTGCCTTGATCGCGCGGCGCCGCCCTTTGGCGTCGGTGCGGAAGCGACCGGTCGGGCGCAGGTGGCTGATCCAGATGGCATCCACCTGCACCACTGCTGGCACCGTGCGCAACTCGCCTTCAATGGCGGCGCACGCCGCAGGGCCTGCAGGCGCTTGACCAGCGTTTGCAGGCCCACGAGCCCGATGAAGGAGCGGCGCAACTCGGTCTGCATCTGGCGCAACGAAAGCGCCAACTGCCCCCAAGGCTGAATCTGCCCATCGACCGTGCTGCAGATCCGTTGGTAGGGCGCCAAGAATCCCCCCAAGGCCAGCGGCACACTGCCCCCGCATTCACAGCGCACCCGCGGCAACGCAAGGGCCAATTCTCCCCATTCGCTCAGCAGCTGCCGCGCTCGATACCCATTGCGACTAAAGCGCCGCACTTGGTGGCTGCCACACTTGGCACACGCGCCTGCTTGTTCCTCCCAACTGGCTACCTCCTCCCGTCGTTCATCGGGCTTGCGTCCCAACAACTCCTCCACTGCCACCACTAGCCCCGCATTGATGCGTTCCTCGATCGCGCTCCGCCGGTGGGCCACCTCCTCCGCGATGATCCCGGCCGCCATCGCCGCCCCATTGACCGAGCGCCGAACGCCGATTACACTTCCCATGGGGGTCGTCTCCTTTCGGTAGTTGCTTGGCAGCCCTACCTTATCAGGAGTTCGGCCTCCCTTCAATTTCCACCGAAAGCGGTACACTACCGGCCGCTACACCGCCTTGACTCCTGTATCATCTCTTGAAATTCGCATCTTCAACTATGGGAACCACTAAGCTCGACTTTCCCGACTTTGGG
>DOUV01000639.1 GCA_003520455.1 Chloroflexota bacterium
CGAGAGCAGGACGCCCGCAGCCAGGAACCCGAGCAGCAGCCAGCGCCGCCGGCCGCGGCCACGCCAGAGTGCGACCGCGCTGAGCGCCAGCAGTGTCAAACCGGGGAACAAGGTGTCGGGCGGACAGCAGGGAGCGTAGATGTAGGCCAGCCCGCGCGTGAGCGGCCCCCACAGGCGAGTCTGCGGTGGGGCGTAGGCGTAGGCCTGGAGGCTGGCCGAGAAGGTCTCGTTGTCAGCCAGGGACCAGCCGGCGGCTAACTCGCGTTGGACCTGAAGGTACGGCCAGGCAAAGGGCAGCATCACCAGGACAACCACCACGCCCACCACCAGCAGGGCACCGATCCGGCGGAGCTGCTCCTCCCTGCCACGCAGCCGGAATGGGGGGGCACCCATTCTCACCTGTGCGTAGAGGCGGGTTTCGAGCCGTGCCGCCACGTGCCGATCGCGCTCTGCACAGGAGGCACCCGCCCCGTGCCGGCCGGAACGGAAACCCGTTCCTCCACTCTGCGCAATCCAAAGCCCCAGAGCGTAGAGTGCGCAGGCGACAGCCGCAAAGATCGCCGAATAGAACGAGGCCAACGCCTGAAGCAGGAAGAAGACGGTCAGGAGAACGGTGTTGCGCCGTAAGGGACCGCGCCCGCTCAGGAGCCGGTCGAGCGCCAGGAGCGCGAGTGGCAACCAGCCAAATGCCAGCAACTGGACCTGGCTGAGATGGCCGAAGCGGTAAGGGCTGAACGCGTAGGCAACGGCCGCCACGAGGGCGGCCAGCCGCCGCCCTGTCAGGTACAGCGCGAACAGGTAGCCACCCAATGCCGTCGTGAAGAAGGCAAGCAGAAAGGCGAGGTTGTACGTCAGAATCGGCGCGCCCCCCGCCCAGCGCGCCGGCAAGACCAGGGCGGTCGTACTCAGCAGAATCTCACTAAAGGCCAGTGCGTACGGGTAAGGATAGAAGATGTTGGCCTGAAAGAGATGCAGCGGATCGCGGAGGAGTTGGTGGGCTTCCCACGCCATGATCCAGGCGTTGAGCAGCGGGTCCTGGCGGTCCACAACATGGGTGCCAAGATGGCGAACGGTCGGCCAGGTCAGCGCGAGGGTGAACAGGGCGAGAACGATCAGCGGCCAGAGTGCAGCGACCGGCCGGATGTGAGGGCGAGATGACATACGCGCGATTGTAGCATAGCCTACCAGGCCGCGTCGAACGTAACCGCGACCCGCGGCACAGATCGATGTACCCGGCCCTTCAACCGCTTTACTCGCAAAGCAGAACGCTCGAACGGAAACGTCTGCCCCGTTGCGGCCCCACCGGTGAAGACACACAGGGGCCGAGACCCGTAAGAGATTGGATCGCGCCAATCCACCCTTGCCTGGCGGCCCGCACAAGCACACGCTTCCCAGTCGACTTTTCTTGTCGCTGCGTGAAAGGGTTTCGCCCGAAAAAGATCAGAGAGCGGCACTTTGGGCCGCTCTCTTTGTGGCTGAATGGGAGGATTCAACTGGTGCGACGAGGAATAAAACCTGCTTCGTGGATCATCAGGGCCCATGGGCGCCTGGCCGCTGCCAGAACGCCGGCAACAGTTTTGTCAGGCCGCCTTGCGACTCCTCGCGGTCTCACTGTCGCCGTCGATTTCGTCTTCGATGTCTTGCGGCTCTTGGCTCTCGAGAAAGGCCAGGACCTCTTCCTGGGCCTTCGCGAACCAGCGCAAGAGTGCTCCGCTGGGCGCTTTGCTGTTCCGCACGGCTCGCTGCGAGCAGACTGTACAGCCCAGACTGGCTTTATAATTCGTACAGCGCAAGCAGCCGCAAATACGAATCATCATCAATTGAAAGGCTAAACTCTCTTCATCGGTCTCGGCAAGCTCCGCGATGCGTTCGACCAATTCGGCCCATGACTCGTCTCGCATATCCTTCAGGAAGGGGACGCTCTCATGTGGGAAGAGGAACGGTGTTTTTGTTCCGAACATGCCCTGTTTGCTTCCCTTTCTTGTAAGCTTCGGGGCTTCAAAAAGCAAAAAAGGACGTGAGAGCCCCTGCCTTGCTCACGTCCTTTCTTACGATGATAGTATCACTTTGTGTGCCGTGGCCCGTATCCACGAGTTCTTCCTCCGCGCTACATATTACGAATTGTAGCATGGCATACAAGAAAATGTCAAGTTTCGGCCCTTCGCTCCTTCGGGGGTAAGGCCGTATCAACGTCAGGGAAGTAGAAAGAGGGCCATCAAGTACACTCTGTGTGAGCCAACCCAGGAGGTATACTCGATGGACGACCAGAATTATAGCATGTTGTACTGGACTGGGCGTTGCAGGCGGTGGCCGACCCGCGGAAAACGCGCAGGAAGCGCCATGCGGCGTATGCACCCCTCACCCGCACCTTTCGCGTGGCGAAATACAAGGAGATCAGCCAGGCCCAGTATCCCAACATGGTAGACTGGCTCAGACAGTAGATCGAACGAATCGAGGGCCGCACGGACGCGGAGTGAGCTCCTGAGGAACGCTTTCCCACTCTTCGAAACCGTGATACGCTTCGTACACCGCGCGCGCTTCCCAGCGTTCGCAGCCGGCGCACTGCCCGTAGAATGGCACCAAGGGGTACAGGGTGAGAAACGTCAATGTCAGAGAAGCCCCCGAGCGGCTGCGCGTCACCCGGCGAACGATCCAACCAACAGTGGATTGTCCAGGGCTACTTCCCGAATGCCTATCGCCTCAATCCGCTTGTGACGAGGAGCCCCTACCGTATCCCTGAGGCTGACATTGCTGTCTTCGACGAGAAGCGCCGGGCGCGGTCGGCGCCTGTCGATGTGCGAGCCCACCGGCTGGCCGCGCTGGCCGAGGAAGAACAGGCGTAGCGCGAGCAGCTGGATCGAAGCGCCCCGGTCCAGTTAGGTTGGCCGCCGGTTGTCGCGGAATTGCACTGCTGTGGCGGGGGAGGATGCAACGACACGAAAGGAGACAGAACTTGTGGAGTACCGTTCGTTGGGACGGACCGGCATACAGGTCAGCGTACTTGCGCTCGGATCCTGGCTGTTTGGAAGCCGCACAGGCACCGAGGAGGCGTATACGCTTGTTGCCCGTGCGTTGGATCGCGGCATCAATTTCATCGACACCGCCAACAACTACAACGCGGGGCAAAGCGAGACGATCCTCGGCGAAGCCCTGAAGCGTAGCGGTGGCCGCGAGCGCATCATCCTCGCCACCAAGGTTCATCGTGCGGTTGGCGATGACCTGAACGACTGGGGGAATAGCCGGCGCCATATCATCATGCAATGCGAGGCAAGCCTGCGCCGCTTACAGACCGATTACCTCGATCTCTACCAAATCCACCGCCCACAATCGACGATTCCGATCGATGAGACCCTCCGCGCTCTGGACGATCTCATCCGGAGCGGGAAGGTGCGGTACATCGGAACCAGCACCTTTGCGGCCTGGCAAGTGGTCGAGTCACTGTGGGTGTCGAAAGAACTCGGGCTTTATCGCGTTATCAGCGAGCAGCCCCCCTATAATATCCTGGACCGTCGTGTCGAGCGGGAGTTGCTGCCCATGGCGCGGACATACGGCCTTGCGGTTGTGCCCTGGAGCCCGTTGGCAGGCGGAATCCTGACAGGGAAGTACCGCCTGAATACCCCACCACCACTCGACAGCCGGCTGGCAAGCGCCGATACGCGCCTGGCGCGGCGCGTGACACCCGAAGCGCTTGACGTCGTTGAGAAATTACGCCCGCTCGCGGCGGCGCACAATTGCACCGTGCTGCAATTCGCGCTGGCCTGGATCACCGCCCAACCAGGAGTAACAAGCGCGCTCATCGGACCCCGGACGGTCGCACAGCTCGAGGAGAACCTCGCTTCTTTGCCAGTCACACTCACAGAAGCGGATCTTGCCGGGGTGGATCGAATCGTGCCACCCGGCCAGATGATTGTTCCCTATTATGATGCCGACTTTGGTCCACATCAGTTTCGTTGGTGAAAGAATTGGACTCCTGCCTCCTGGCTGGCCGAGAGTCGCCAACAACTGCCGGGTCGGCGCGCGGCCGCGCAAGTACTCGACCACCCAGTCAGTATCAATCAGGTAGCTCATAGTTCAACGGCTGGACGCGACGCCTGCAATCCAGCTTGAGTTGCATACCTGGCGATCCCATAGCCAATCACCTGGCAATTCATCGGCGTGTGCCGGGGCGTGACAAAGACATGCTCACGGCCAACGGCAGGGCGCACCGCCAACCAGTGCCAGAGCGCCTGGCAGGTCCTGGCGGTGAGGGCGAGGGCGATCACGTCCTGGCCGTGTTTGGGACGCAGTTCTCCGATCCGCCCGGCAGTACCTGAGAAGCGCGACAGCAGGTTTGGTTGAAAAGTGTTTGCCAGGCCAGGGGGGTGAGAGTACAATGGCCTTGCCCTGGGTGACACCGGTGCTGGGCGGCCAGGGACTTCCGCTTGCAATCGCTCGTGCACACAGAGGGAAGAACGCTCGATGCGAGATCGACCGATCATCTTGGTGGCCGACGACGACCCCCGGATGCGGCATGTCATCACCACTGTCCTGGAGCGGGCTGGTTACGAGGTCACGAGCGTCGCTGACGGGCAAACCGCACTGCAGGTGGTGGCGACGGAACGGCCCGATCTGATTCTGCTCGATGTTATGATGCCGAGGCTGAATGGCTACGAGGTCTGCACCTGGCTTCGGCAGAATTTGCTGACGGCGACAATTCCGATCATCATGCTGACCGCCCTGGATCAAATCCACGAGAAGGTCACGGGCATTCATGCCGGGGCAGATGACTACATCACGAAGCCGTTCGACAGTACCGAGTTCACCGCTCGTATTGGTATGCACCTGCGTCGCACCCAGCGAGACCTGTCGAGCAATCCCCTGACGACCTTGCCTGGGAACCACGCGATCCTGGCGGCCATCGAGCGGCGCCTGGTCGCCCAAACTCCGTTCGCCGTGATCTATATCGATCTCAACTCCTTCAAGCCCTACAACGATAAGTACGGCTTCATCGCGGGCGACCGGATGATCAATCTGCTCGCAACCACGGTCATCGAAGCCATCACGAAGACCGGTCTCAGCGGGGACGACTTCGTCGGCCACGAAGGGGGAGACGATTTCGTCGTACTGACGTCGCCTGAGCGCGTCGAAGCATTGGGCAATCACATCCTGACGGCGTTCTCCGCCGGCGCGCTGCACCTATTCGACGAAATCGACCGCACCACCGGTGGCTTCCTGGCCCGAGACCGCTTTGGGGCCGAGGTCGTGTTGCCTCTCACCGCTGTCGCCATTGCGGCCACGACGAGCCGGCCTGGACAGTGGCCCTCGGCTGAAGCGCTCATCCGCCACGCCGCGCGCGTGAAAACTCACGTCAAACGTCTCCCACCGCCCCACTTTGCCGTTGATCCTCCCGTGCCCCCTGGCCGCTAGCTCGTATCGCCGTCCAACAAAAAACGCCCACCACCACGGGTGAGCGTTCCGCCGTCTCGGATCGGCTACAACTGGAATCGTCCGCTCGCCGGAATCACTTTGTAGTTGAAGTTACTCACGTAGTCAAGCAGCCGGTCGCGGAGCGCCTGCCATTCCTCGCTCGCCAACACATCCTGCATCGTCTCAATATCTTGAGCGACGCCACCGGTCAAGATCTGCGGCCCCTCCCCATATACCGTGTACCACGCTTCTGTCGGCTCAAGACCGAGACGCATCAGCCCCGGGGCAAACTCAGAGGTCACAAAATCGAGATACGCTGTCTCACGCCCAGGCTTGATGTCCCACGTCATCAACAACTTCATCATAGCAATCTTTGCCGCCTCCACGGTGGAAAAGCATACCACAATTATAATTGCTTGACAACCAATCCTGCGGGCCGCCGGAGCGGCTCACAAGTCGAGCCCAAGAGATGCGGTGCACCTGGCCCTGGAGCGCCGGTCACGGCGTCAGACTTCCGAAGTCTGGTGGGGATCGTGCCGGCCCAACGCGCGCTCCGACGACAGTGACCGCGGCAGGCACCAGCGGCAAACAAGACTTCGGAACTCTTTTCTCTCCCCCCGCGGGATTCCTTGACCGGCGTGCCGGGAAGCCACCAGGTCTCCCGACCCGAGTGCGCCTGGGGAACCAGGTGCGTCGCACCTGGACCTTGCAGCCCGCCCTGAGGCATCCAGGCGTGGGGCACGCGGGTCCTGATCCTCGACCCGCAAGGGGGAGCCAGAACACCGGTCAGGTGGTCGCCCGAGGCACGTGATGGGAGACGTCCGAACGCTTCCGAGACTTGGGAAGCTTGACGCCTTGACCGGCGCTTGAGGGGAATGCTTGAGGGTTATCCCGCCCTCGACTACAATCGTCACAACCGCCCGGCAGAAGGGGACGAGGGGTGACTGCCGAGGCGACAGGACGGCAACCCTCAAGCTCGCCTTCGACGCTGTGTTGACCAGCCCGCTCCCCCACCGGCGGCGCGCCTCTGGCAAACATGTCAGGAACGGGACGGACCGGCTCAGTTGGTGAACTCTTGCGCAAACATGATCCCGTGCAACCCGCCATCGAGCGCGCCGATGCCCACCCGGTGGAACTCCGGAGAGAGAATGTTGCGCCGGTGGCCGGGACTGTTCATCAGGCCGGTGTGGGCGACCTCGACCGTCGGGGCGAGGGCCAGGTTCTCACCGGCCGCTAGAAAGTTGATGCCGGCCGCGCGCATCCGGTCGAACGGCGAGAGCCCATCGGGCGTGAAGTGCGAGAAGTATCCCCGCTCGAACATGTCGCGTGCGTGTGCACGCGCCAGTGCGCGGAGTTGCTCGTCCATCACCAGCGGCGCCACCCCGCGTGAGACCCGCTCCTCGTTGACCAGCCGCAGCATCTGCTCCTCAGCCCCCGGATCGGGCGCCGGGTTGGCCACGCTGAAAGGGAGTTCGAGGCTCGCGCCGGCCTCGGGGGACACCGTCTGAAAGGTCAGCAACTCCGCAATGGCGTCGCCGAAGACCGGGCGCAGCCGGGCCTCCACGGCTGTCACCGCGGCAACCAACTCGCTCCCCAAACCGGAGCGCTGCACGGACGTCTCAAGCGTGCGGCTGATCGGCAACGTCACTGCCAGCGTCAGCAGAATCGCGGCGATGAGCAGACCATTGAGCCCACCCGGCACGATCCCCAGGAGACGGTCCACTGGGTTGTGACGCACCAGCGGAGAGAGCAGGCGCACCAGCGCGCCGACCACCATGGCCAGCCCCAGGCCGATCACGCTCGCGATCACCAGGAACGCCAACGGCTTGCTGAAGGGGGGACCGACGCCGAACTGGACGGTGAACCAGGTGGCCACAGGCTCGTAGTAGCGCAGCGCGGCCAGAAAACTGAGCACCAGCCCCAGCAAGTCGAGACTGAAGGCCAGGAAGCCGCGCTCCCATCCCCGCAACATGGCGACGAAGACGATGGCAAGGACGGCAACATCAATCCAGTTGTGGATGAAGTGATCGAACAGCAGCGTACTCACCTGCGACAGCGCTCCTTCGTGAGCCCGGTCCTCCTCGGCTCGGGGCCGGCCAGTGGCTCACATCGTCGCACCGGTACGATCCACCACTTGCTTCCAGGCAACCCACCAGGGGCGGAGCGCCACGAAGCTGTCGCTGATCCCTACCGGGAGGTTTGGAAAGGGACCGAAGGTTTGGAGGAACTTGAAATGGGGCTGGCCTGCCAGATCGGTGAGCGGCAGCAACGCGTCCCCGTCCGGGAGGAGTTCCACCAGGCGATAGCCGCGCCGCCTCACGAGCGCACCGTCCAGAGTGGCGTCGGCCACGCGCCAGGCCCCATTCACCCAGAGAACGGTGAGACCGTGGAAGGCAATCAGGCCGTCCGGCAGCAAGGTCTCGAAACGGGTGTTCAGCAATTTGAAATCAATGGCGTGCTGGAAGCCGATCTGGCTGGGAACCCCGGCGGCCCGTGCCAGGGCCGCCAACGCGACTGCCTTCTGCTGACAGAAGCCATCACCACGCGCCAGCGTCGCCGAGGCGCGCCAATCCGCCCGGCTGAGCAACGTCGGCGTGAAATTGTAGGCCAGCGCATCGCGCGCGAAGTCGAAGACCGCCTCGGCGCGGGCGAACTCGCTGGTCAGGCCGGCCGTCAGTCGCGCGGCGGCCTCACGTACCAGGGGATGGTCGCTATCGATCACGTCGGTCGGTTCGAGACAGTCGGCCGGATTGGCCTCCGCTTCCGGGCTGCTCAGGGGCACCCTCTCCAGCCAGGTGTAGAGTTGGAGCGGCGTGAGGGTGGTCAGATCGTTGAATTCGGTCGTCGGCACAATTCGTTCCTTGCTTCGTTGCTGACAATCGAGAATAAGACGGCGTAGGGCGAGTATACTCAGCCCTGATCTTGTTGGCGAAATGCCAGGCGTCTCCCGCGCGGTCCCGGGTTCGCTCTCTGGCACAGAACGTCTGCCCGCTGGCAGCGACCCATTCGCATCAGCCCGCTGAAGGCTGCCGGCGGCCGGCCAGAGTGGGAGCGTTCCGCCTTCCACCTGCGACCTGGTCGTTCTTCCAGGATGCTGCTACTCGTTCCGGTGATGCTCGCGGCGCCCGGCCGGAGCTATACTCCTGGCATCAACGTGCGCCATGAGCAGAACGGCGCCTCATTCGAAGAGTTGACAGGAGGATTGAGATGGATGCACAAGCAACGGGCGAGAACGTGTTGACCGCCCTCTCCAACGCCATGGCCGAGGCCGTCGCCCGCGCAGGCACGGCCACGGTGCTGGTCAATGCCCGGCGTCGCCTGCCGGCCAGCGGTATCGGCTACGCTCCCGGCCTGGTGCTGACCGCGGACCACGTCATCGAGCGCGACGATGATATCACCGTTGTTCTGCCCGATGGCACCGAGGTGGCCGCCACCCTGGCCGGCCGCGACCCCGGCAGCGACCTGGCGCTGCTCCGCGTGAACGGTGGCAACCTGACTGTCGCCGAGACAGCCTCGCAAGAAGCGCGGGTTGGTCAGCTTGTTCTCGCGCTCGGCCGGCCGACGAACGAGGGGATCCAGGCCAGTGTGGGGATTGTCAGTGCTATCGGTGGGCCGGTGCGTACCGGACGGGGCAGCCTGATCGAGCGCTACCTCCGGACCGACACCACGCCCTACCCCGGCTTCTCGGGCGGTCCCCTGGTGGATACGGACGGCCGCGTGGTCGGCCTCAACACATCCGGGCTGGCCCGCGGGGCCGCCCTCACGATCCCGGCCGGCCTGGCCTGGCAGATCGCCGGCACCCTCTCCAGCCACGGTCGCGTCCGTCGGGGATACCTCGGCATCCGCAGCCAGCCGGTCGGCATCTCCCAATCCCAGCAGCAAGCGCTTGGCCGCGAGCAACCGACTGGCCTCCTGCTGGTCTGGGTTGAGGAGAGCAGCCCGGCCGCCCAGGGAGGGCTGATCGTCGGGGACATCCTGGTCGCGGTCGGCGGCCACCCGGTCGCCGACCCTGACGAGCTCCAGAGCGTTCTCTCGGGCTCGGTCGTCGGGCAACCAACGCCGGTCCAGATCCTCCGTGGCGGAGAGCCAACCACCGTGACGGTTACCATCGGCGAGCGGAAGTAGGTCGAGGGTTGGCCCCCCGAACCTGTACCCTCCGTGGAAGGGGAAGTCGTTCGCGGCCATTGCTTCGAGGAGCTGTACGACACCCCTCCCCACGCTGGGCAAGGGCCGGGGGAGGATATTCCTCATCCCAGAGGAGGCGAAGATGAACGTTGAAGGCCGGATTGCCGGACTCACAACTACTCTTGCGGAGGCGCTGGCGGATGTGGCGCAACGGGTCCAGCACAGTCTGGTGCTGGTCCAGAGCGGACCGCGCGGCAGCGGCTCAGGGATCATCTGGCGGCCCAACGGCGTGGTCGTGACCAACCACCACGTCGTGGCCCACGGTCGGCCGCGGATCACCCTGGCCGACGATCGCGAGTTCGCAGCCCGTGTGGTGGTGAACGATCCGGAAGCGGACCTGGCGGTGCTGCAGCTCGACGCGCTCGGGCTGCCTGCGGTCACCATCGGCGACTCACGCCACCTCCGCGTCGGCCAACTCGTGCTAGCAGTGGGCAATCCGTGGGGCCAGCGCGGCCTGGTCACGGCCGGCGTCGTGAGCGGGTTGGGTGAGACGGCCGCGCAGGGAACGCGCCGCGCTGTTCCGTATATTCGTTCGGACGTGGGACTGGCGCCCGGCAACTCGGGCGGACCGCTGGTGGATGCGACTGGGGCCGTGATCGGGATCAATTCGATGATCGTCGGCGGCGATTTAAGCGTCGCGATTCCCAGCCACGTGGCCGGCGCCCTGGTAGCCGACGCCCTCGACCGCCGGGTCATCCTGGGCGTGGGCGTACGACCGGTGCCGCTCCCGGCAACGATCCGGGGCCAGATTGGCGCCGCACAGGCGGCCGGCTTGCTGGTGGTCGAGTTGGCACCGAACGGGCCCGCGGATCGAGCGG
>DOUV01001040.1 GCA_003520455.1 Chloroflexota bacterium
CTCAACTGGTCGCGGCTGGTGCTCGCTCGCGAGCTGATGGTCGCGAACGGGGATGGCGCGCGCGCCATCTGGCTGACAGGCGGCGGGTGGGCCAGCCTGCCGCCGAACTGGGCCGGTGCGCTGCCGCCCTGGGGAAGCGATACGCCTGAGGTGCAGGGGGAGCGTTTGGCCGGGGCCGTCGAGCGCGTTCAGGTAGAGTGGCCCTGGCTCGGAGCGATGATGCTGATGGAGTTCCAGCCAGCCGCGCCGCGAGACGACCCGCGCTGGAGCCTGGCCCTGCGGGGGCCGGACGGGGAACTGACGCCATTGGGTCGCCGGGTGGGCGCCCTGGCCCACCAGTGGGTTCCAGGGCTCGGCCATTGGCCCGCGGATGGTCCCGGCACGATTCGCGACGGCAGTCTGCTGCGCTTTCACTTCCGCGGCACGGATGTTCGTTTCCAGCTGGGGGGACGCGTTCCGGGGTCTGTCGGGCTCGATGGTGCCGCTGCGGGGAGCGAGGTCCACCTTGGAGCGTCGCGCTGGCTTGTCTTGCCGTCGCGGCCGCTCGGTGAGCATGAACTGGCACTCAGTCCGCCTGAAGCCGCCAACGGTTTCGTCGTCAGTCGCACCGTCTCTTTCGCGCGCTTCTACACGCTGGTCGTGGTGTTGGGCGCGTTGGCGTTGGGGCTCGGTGCACGTCTGACCTGGCTGACCTGGACTGTGCCGTGGGGCTCCCTGCGCGGCCGCTGGCAGGCCTTGCCCGAGGCGCAGCAGGTGGCTGGGGTCGCCGCTACGGTGCTGGCGTTCTATCTCATGCCGAACGTATGGATCTCGCTACTGCTGGCGGGTGCGCTCTGGCTGCTCTTCCTGGTCCGGCTCGACTTGGGGTTGGCGGCGATCATGCTGGCGACGCCCTTCTTCCTACAGGCGAAGCCTTTTTTCCGCCTGCGCTTCTCGCTGGTGGAGTTGCTGACCCTGCTATGCGTCGCAGCGTGGGTTTGGTTGGTGGGGTCACGGATCCTGGGGGCGCTGCACGCCCGGCGGCTCGACCGCTTGCACGCCGCGCTGGTGAACGCGCTCTGGCCGCGTGATGCGCTCGATTGGAGTATGATTTTCTTCCTTGGCCTGAGTGCCGTCTCGCCATTGTGGGCCTCGGTCTTTGGCGTCGCGGCTCGCGAATTCCGGGTGGTGGTTTTGGAGCCCGTGCTGTTCTACTGGCTCGTGCGGCGCTGGGCCGTGGATGCCGGCAGCCAGTGGCCGGAGTCCGGGGAAGGACAAGCGCCAGGGGCTCGAGGAGAGCAGATTCGCAATGATTCTCCTGCGACTTCCGGCCCGCAACCCTCGTCCGGGTGGTGCATCCAACTCCGGCTGGTGGACGCGCTGGTGTTGGGAGCCACACTGGTTGCCCTGTACGGCCTCTCCCAATGGCTGTTCACTGGCGACGTGATTGCTGCAGAGGGAGTGCGCCGTATTCGGGGAGTCTATGCCTCACCCAATCATCTGGCCCTCTTCCTGGAACGGGTCGTGCCGGTGCTGGTGGCCTTCGTCCTTCCACTGTTCAGCCTGCCGGCTCGACGCGGCGGTGGCATCACCCGGCGCGCCCGGCTCTATGCCCTGGCCTTGATTCCGACCGGCCTGGCGCTCTTCTTGACCTTCTCGCGCGGCGCCTTATTGCTTGGCGTGCCGGCGGGGCTGCTCTTCATCGCCTGGCGCTCCCCCGGCCGGCCACGCCGGGTGATTCCTATCGCCCTCAGTGTGGTGCTGCTGGCTCTCTTGCCCTTCGCGGGGACCGAGCGAGTGCGAAGCATCATGAATCTGAGCGAAGGGACGGGGTTGATCCGGATGAGTCTCTGGCGCTCAACCCTGAACATGTTGAGCGACAACTTTCATTGGCTGAAAGGCGTGGGGCTGGATAATTTTCTCTATCTATATCCCCATTACATCCGTCCCGAGGCCTGGCGGGAACCGAACCTGAGCCACCCTCACAATATCCTGCTCCACTATTGGGTGGCACTCGGCTTGCTGGGGGGAATGGTACTCATCTGGCAGCAAGTTGCCTTCTGGCTGGCAGCCGTGCGTGCCTGGCATCAGCGCACCGCCGTAACGGCGTCTCTGATGCTCGGTCTCTCAGCCAGCATGGTTGGTTTCCTGGCGCACGGGCTGATCGACAATAGTTACTTCCTGGTTGATCTGGCGTTTGTCTTTATGCTCACAGCAGCGTTGATGGCCGATTTGGGGACCACGGCGCAGGATGTGAGCGGAAAAGACCGCGGCTCCGGCGCCGCTTAATTCTGGTGCTCGATGCGTCCTCAGAAGGGAGAGAGTCCGTATGGTTTCGGCCCCGGCGCCGTCCTCGTTGCGATTGAACGATGAGCTTCGAGCGGCGATCACGACTTTGATGGACGACCCGCCGGATCTATTGGCGCGTTTGGATGGCTGGCGGCGCCAGCAAGCTGACATCCCGGCGGGGCTGCGCGAACTGCTGGTGCTGCTCTGTCCCCTGCTGCGCGATGCCTTTGCGATTTCCGATTGGGATCAGGTCGCCGCCGATCGGTTGCTGGCCAACCTGACCGATCTCTTCGAACAGCGGGTGTTGCCCGATGCACCGGCCGCTTTCTCCCCTGATTTCGTCACTTTGACCGGGCGGCTGCGCGATGCCCTCCGCGCAATTCTGGCCGACCAGGGCCTTGCGGAAGTTCCTTCTGAACGTCGGGTGGAGCTTGTGACCGACCTGATGGTGAGGGCGGCCGTAGAGGTCTGGGGGCGGGCTGCCGCGCGCGATCGTCAAACGGCCGAGACGGCCGGGCGGCGGTTGGCCCAGTTAGAGCGGGTGCACGCCGTTGCGGATGGGCCAGCCGCCGGGATGGATCCCGCTCCGGCGCTGGAGATAGTGGTGAGATTGGCCCAGCAGGAACCGGAGTGGGATGCGGTTCTGTTAGTACGCCGTAGTCGGGACGGAGCGCCCCATCTCCTGGCGCGGGCTGGATCAGAGGCGGCGAGTCAGCCGGCAGCCTGGGCGGTGCTGCTCGAGGGCAGTCACCTGGCGGCCGGTCAGCCGTACGTCCTTCCGGCACGCGACGGCGGGGGAACCTGGCTGATCGTGCCCTTTTCCGGCGACCACGCGGCCGGCGCCCTGCTGGTCTTCCGCCACACGGGCCGCGCGTTCGAGCCGGATGAGGTTAACTATGCTGCGGCCTTCGCCGGCCAGGCGGCCGGCGTGCTGGCAATGGCGAGCCTCTACCAGCAACTCAAGCGCGATGCGGCGTCCCGCGATCATTTTTTCTCGATGGTCAACCACGATCTCAAGAGCCCGCTGGCCAATATAAAGGCTCAGGCTGATTTACTGGTACGGCGGATTGAACGTGGCAAGATTGAACTGGCGAGCGAGGAGGGCCGGGAGGAAGTCATCAGTCGTCTTCAGCAGATCGGTCAGCGGACGCGCGAGCTTGGGCGACAGATTGACGACCTGGTCGATGTGGCGCGCATTGAAGCCCAGCGCTTTGCGGTGTACCGGACGCGGGAAAACCTGGCCGATATCGTGCAGGCTGCGGTCAATGGCGTGCGGGCGCTTTACGCCGATCGCACGGTTGAGGTGGTACTTCCCCCGGCACCACTCTGGGTTGAGGTTGACGCCATCCGGATGGCCCAGGCAATCAACAACCTCGTTGTCAATGCCATCAGGTACTCGCGCGCGCCGAATCCCATACACGTGCGGCTGGAGGCACGCGGGAAATGGACCTGCGTGGAGGTGACCGATTATGGTCTCGGCATCCCCGAGGAGCAACGCGTGCAACTCTTCAAGAGCTACTTCCGTGGTGCGCAGCGTCCCGGGAGCGGATCAGGGCTCGGGCTGGGCCTCTACATTGTGGCCGGGATCGTCCAGGCCCACGGCGGCACCGTCGCGGTTCAGAGTGAGGTGGGCGTTGGCAGTACCTTCACAATCTGCCTGCCCAGAGGCGGCGCTGAACGCTAACGCCTCAGGGCACCTCTTCCGCACCTACTCATCCATGCGAGACCTTCTAACCAGGAGTCATAATGCGTAATGCATGATCCGTGACGGAATCCACACGCATCACGGATGAGGCTGCTTCTTTCGCAACTAATACAAGGATCAGGATTGGCCTCACTGGGTGACGAGCATTCCAAGGTCTACAGGTGCCTTGCGTGGATCGTGAGGCACCCATCAGTATGAATTAACCGGTGGCGCCACGAACGACGGTTCAATCCTGGCAGACGAGCAATAATGCATCATCCAGGTAGAGGCGGGCGCTATCACCCTGACCGTCGTTTTTCACCCCGACGTAAATGAAGACACGCCGACCGATCAGGTCGCGGAGGTCGTAGTGGGCAAGCCGCCAGTCACCACTGTCAGTTGTGGCGAGGAGCGTGCGGAGTCGAGCGCCGTTTTCGTCGAGCAGGAGCAGGTACTGCCGGTCGCTGGCGCTCGCGCCCTCTGGCTTGAGCCATAGATCGAGGGTCGCGCTGGTCGCATCGAACGGCAGGCTCACGAATTGACGCGCCGAGGACCAGGCCGGCCGGTTGGCGAGGGGCCCCAACCCGGCGCGCAAGCTGCGCGCTCCGCTCCGCGCCCGCTCAGTCGTGAAGACCGGGGGCTCGTCGGTGGTGGGACTGGGGAGCCAGCCCGTGTCGTCCTCCATGGTGCCGTTGACGAGGAGTTCCCTACAGTTGGCGCCGGGCGTCGCCGGGCCTGGGTAGGGGATGGGGGCGGGCAGGACGGAGTGGATGAGCATCGGGAGCCAGAGGTGCGCCCGCGGCGGGGGAGGCACACCCGGCGTACTGGTCGCGGTGGGCGTTGGGGTCGGCGGAGCAACGTCGAAGGATTGTTCCTGGACGGCGCTGCGGCCGGCCTCGGTGTAGGCGGTGACCCGGGCGACGTGACGTCCGGGTGCCAGGCCGGCCGAGGTCAGGATGATGCTGAAGGGGCGGGTGGGGTCGGTCCCCCAGTAGACACCGTCCACGTGGAGGTCAATCCGCGTGACCGCCGGGCTGGCATCCACGCCGAAGGTTTGCTGCCCCACGAGCGGGTTGGGGAGTGACGGGACCGAGACCCACGGATCGAGGGTCAGGAGCTTGTTCCAGGTGGTCTGGCGGACGGTTGGCAGGCGATAGTAGAGTCCGTCGCCGGGGCACTCGGTGGGTCCGTACTCACTGCCGGCGTCGCGATGGCCGAGGATATTGTTGGGCCACCAACGGTCCACGAAGAACCCGCCCTCGAGCGGATGAACCCCGTAGCGATTGGCGCGGGCGGCCAGCAGGCTGGTGAGGCTGGCCTCAGCTGCCGCCGGGTAGGCGGTTTCCTGGAAGTTGCCGAGCGTTGCGACGCCGGCGCTGCCATAGTTGTAGCCGTAGGTGTGACCGCCGACGACCAGGGCCCGACCCTGCTCCCCACCCGCTCGTCCCTCGTAGATGCGCCCCTGCTGATCGATGACGAAGTGATAGCCGATGTCGCCCCAGCCGCGCGTCACGGCGTGGTAGTAGTAGACTGCGCGGACGGCGGCGGCGGGATCGGGGATGGTGTTCGACGTCGCGGTGTGGTGAAGGAAGAACTTCTGCGGGAGGCGGTATTCGCGCGGCCAGCGCTCGCTCCCGTCGGGATTGAAGCGGTAGCTTTCATCGGCACCCCAGCCGGCGCGCGCGATAATCGGGGGCTCGCCGGGGAGGCTCTGGGTGCTCAGCCGGGCGGCCTCGTCGGCGGCCGGGCCTCGGCGGGGGTCAAGGTAGGTCAGGGTCAGATCGCGAACGGCCGGCGCCGTGGCGGCCGGTGTTCGGGTGAGCGTCAGACGGAGTTGGGCGAAACGACCCTGGGTAAAGAGCAAGTCGGTCCCGTTGGCAGGGTGACCGTCTGGACGGTGGTCAGCGTCAAGCGGTAGGGCCTCCCACGCGGACCAGCCTTTCCCGTCGGCGCTGACGCGGACCTCCAGCATGGGCTCAGCGCCCTCGGCCCACGTAGCGCCGAGCGCGATGAACTCGAAGTCGGCGCTCAACGGCGCACTGATGAGTTGGCCGCGCTCAGCGGTGGGGTCGAGCGCAAGGCGCTGGCTGGACAGGGTGAGTCCGGTCAGTTGCCGGCTCCTCGCGGTGATGGAATCGAATGACCAGGTGGCCGCGAGGGTCTCGCTTGAGGGACCGGCCGTTGTGGAGCGGGTGGCAGTGGCCAGTACCGCAAGGCAGAGGACAATCGCAAATCGCAGGCGGGTGCGCATCGTGGCAAGGACTCCTGATCTGGTCTTTGGTTGGGTTCCACATGATCCATCGGAGCAAGAAGTCCACGATATCATTAAACGCAGGTGCCCTGCAAAACTGTCGCACCGCCCGCCGGGTGTGCCTCCCCCGCCGAGAACGCTGAGTGGGTCTGCCCCACCTCACCTGGACGCCGGAGGGTGGGCAAGGACTCTGTGTGTCCGCTGGTGGTGAGCGTAGGGTTTGACCTCTCAGAAGGAGGGCGAGATAATCGCGCCGCTCGTGGGCTGAAGTAAAGCGAGTTGGCCTCGGTGGTGAGGGCGCCCTCGTGGCAGTCGCCCCGCCAGTCTACTCGTTATCTTTTGGTTCCAGTACCGGCCGGTATGAAGGTGTCGCCGGTACCTATCTGAAGATCTGGCATCTTGATCTGGTAGCCAAAGAGTGGCATCGGCCCCATCTACGCCGCCGGTATCTTCCGTGGTGAAGATACCGGAATCGAATGAGGATCCACGTTATGATCCGCTCAGTCATCGCTGCCATCCTCGCCCTCCTGAGTTTCGTGTCGTTGAGCACCCCCAGTCCGGTTGCTGCACGAGTGGTAGAAGGCGGCTTAGGCCTGCGTGTTGCTCCCCCGACAAGCAACTTTCCTCCCCTCAGTGAATTCATCCGGCGGGTGAAGAACGACCAGGCCGGGATTGTGGTGGGCGTTTATGTGCCCCGCGTGCTCGCGCTTCCCGTCTCCGGGCAGCCGGAGACGAACCCCGTATACGTCACATCGACGCCGAATTCGGTGACCCAATTCATCGCCGCAGCGCGAAGTGGCACCATTGGATTGCTCGCCCACAACTATCTTTCGGGCGAGCTCTTCTTTAAGCTCTCCATCGGGCAGGAAGTGCATATTGTCTATGGCGACGGCGCGGTTCGGCGCTATCTTGTCTCGGTCACCCGGCGTTTCCAGGCCCTCAGCCCTGAAGACCCTTACTCGACGTTCGTGGACCTCGACCACGACGGTGTTCAACTCTCGAGCACGCTTGTCTTCCAACAGATCTATGCCGGCGGCGACAAGGTTGTTTTCCAGACCTGCATCCAGGCCGATGGGGATCCATCCTGGGGCCGCTTGTTTGTGATCGCAACGCCCGTCCAGTAGCGTTTCCGATCTGGCCCTTTCGAACGTGTCGGTTCCGTTCTCGTCTGCAACTGAGGAGAGGCCAGCCGGTGGAAAAATGAAACGCCGATGCCGCAGATGCGTGTTGATCTCCGCTGATCAGCGCATATCTCGCTCGGTGGGGAAACGCCCAACGTTACCAGCTGGGCTTCCGTGCCGGGATCAGCGAGCCGCTCGCCCGATCTGAGCCTCGCCCTCCGTTCCCTCGACAAACCTCGCGACGTCGTCCTGGTGGGCGCGATGACAGTCACAGTCCGCCTCGCGCTCGTCACGAATGCGCTCCCACGACCGGTAACCCTATCCACGCCCGGCCGGCCCACATTCTCGACTGCCATCTGTGCGGATTCTCTCAAGCCAAGGGAAATTTTATGCTGTCGCGACCGATGGCGGGCACACATCATGCTTAGTGCCCCAGTGACAGGACTTCAGCGGTCGGGCGTGTTCTGCGGCTTCGACCGCCGATCACTGGTTCTCGGCCACTGGATCGCTCGACGGCGGCGGGGGGGGCGCCCCGTACGGGGTAACGCCGTTCTTTCTGGCAGCTTGAGCGTATGACTGCGAAGCGCCTGCGGGTGAGTCCTGGGGGAATCGAAGGAGATGGGGCGATCAGCGACTGGCCTGAGCCCGACAAAGGGAGGAAATCGGCATCCCGGGTGAGCGGGCATTCGCCTGCCGGGCATCGGACGATACCAATCACGTCCGAACCCGGGATAACTCTTTATCGTCATCAGGTCGTGTCCCGATGCTGGACGCACGGACCGCCGATTGGAGGTTTTGTTGGGGAGATGGCACCGTGAATCGAGATTCGAGACCGCAAAATGAGGAACGGCGAGGAGGTTTGAACTGGGATCGTCCCGACCGTGGGAACTGGCGACCGCTGGTCTGGATCTTTCTGCTCATTCTTGCCGTTGTTATCACATCCATCGGCGTGAGTGCGCTCGGTCGGGGGAGCATTGCCTTGGAGATCAGCTACAACACATTTCGTGACCAACTCAAAGCAGGCAACGTTGAACAAGTCACGATATCGGGACAGGAAATCACGGGAACGTTCAAACAACCGGTAATGGTAGAATCCAAGACGGGCGGGAAGGCCCTCTCCAACGACTTCCGCACGTACTTTATCCCGAACGGGGATGTGGCCCTCTTGCCACTGTTGGAGGCGGAACAAGTCAAGGTCGAGATCCAGCCTCGGCGCGATCTCTCGCAGTGGCAGATCGTGCTGAATATCCTTCCGTTGGTGGTTTTGGTCGGGCTGGCCTACTTACTCTTGAAGCGCGTGCAGCCGTCGGGCCCAGACGCCTCACCCATGCTCCGCAGTGGCGCCAAACCGTATAGCGGCGGGAAAGTGCGGGCCAGCTTCGCGGATGTGGCCGGCGCGCAGGGGACCAAAGGCGAACTCCAGGAAATCATCGAATTTCTCAGGGACCCGGTGCGCTTCCAGCAACTGGGCGCGGAGATACCGAGAGGCGTTCTGCTGGTCGGGCCGCCGGGAACCGGGAAGACGCTACTTGCTCGCGCGGTTGCTGGAGAAGCCGATGTGTCCTTCTTCAGCATCACCGGTTCCAACTTCGTGGAGGTCTTCGTGGGGGTAGGGGCATCGCGCGTGCGGGACCTCTTTCGGGAGGCGAAAAAGGCGGCCCCGAGCATCATCTTCATTGACGAGTTGGACTCCATCGGCCGGCGCCGGGGCCTTGGCGTGGGCGGCGCCCAGGACGAACGTGACCAGACGCTCAACCAGCTGCTCGCCGAGATGGATGGCTTCGAGCGGAACGAGAATGTCATCGTAATTGCCTCCACCAACCGCCCCGATATCCTTGACCCGGCGTTGATGCGACCCGGCCGATTCGACCGGCATGTCACCGTCGATCTGCCAACCATGCACGACCGCCTCGAGATCCTCAAGATTCACGCGCGCAACAAGCCGTTGGCGGCTGGTCTCGAACTGGAGTGGCTGGCACGGGGGACGCCCGGCTTCAGCGGCGCCGAACTGGAGAATGTGCTCAATGAGGCAGCTCTCCTGGCTGCCCGGAAGCGCAAGTCGGTCATCGAGCGGGAGGACATCGAGGAGGCGAAGGACAAGGTGCTGATGGGCCTGGTGCGCGAGAATCTGGTGCTGACTGATGAGGAGGTGCGAGTGATCGCCTACCACGAGGCCGGTCACGCGGTTGTGGCGGCTGTCCTCCCGTATGCCGACCCCGTGCACAAGGTCACGATCGTGCCCCGTGGACGTGCGATGGGTGTCACCCAACAGCTTCCTGATGGAGACAAGTTCATCTACCCACGTGAATACATGTTGGACCGGCTGGCCGTGATGATGGGGGGGCGTGCGGCTGAGGACCTGGCCTTGGGAACGATCACTACCGGGGCCGAGAACGATCTCAAGCAGGCAACCCGCCTGGCTCGCAAGATGGTGCTCAACTGGGGGATGGGCACGCGGCTTGGGCTTGTGGCGCCTGGCGGCGAAGATGACCGACTCTTCATGGGGGAGCAGATCGGCCGGTGGCGCGAGTACAGCGAGGTGACTGCTCGCGAAGTCGATGAGGAGATCAAAGAGATCGTCATGGCAGCGCATGGCCGGGCGATGGACATCTTGCGACGATATTGTGATGTGCTCGATCGGGTGGCGGCCGCCTTGTTAGAGAACGAGATCATTCCAGGTGATACCGTTCTTCAAGTGCTCAGTGAGAGGCAGGGGAAAGCTCCCGTTTGGGCCAGGGACGATCTGGTGCAAGAGGGCGTGTAGAGTCGCTGTTTCCGGGGCCTGTGTCCCGCGCCAACAACATCGAATCGTCGCCTGTGCAGGCACGTGATCTGCTGCTCTCTACAGCGAGTGACTCTTTCGACGCCGGCCGGCTCTCGGGTTGGTTGTCCTCTCCGAGCCTTCAACCGAGCGGAGGATCGAGGCAGAGACCGGCTTGCGGGCGAGGAAGGGTTTTTGAGTCGAGGCCTGCCCGGATCGACGATTCTAGCAGAAAGGAGTTCACGATGGACTATGATGACGACCGCTACACTCGCGGGCACGACGACGAGGAGTCTGAGAGGTGGGAGGAGCGGTATGAAAGGTCGGACGATATGGGCTACCGCGAAACCCCCACCTGGTCGGGTCGCTACAGCACCTACGGCGAGAGCTGGATCGTTCCAGGGCCACACACCGGTCGCGGCCCTCAGAGCTACCGGCGATCTGACGAGCGGATTCGCGAGGATGTGAACGACCGCCTGGCCCAACATGGTCGCATTGATGCCTCCAACATTACTGTCAGCGTCAACGATGGCCTCGTCACACTTGACGGCACCGTGTCCAGCCGCTGGGCCAAGCGGCGGGCGGAAGATGTGGCCGAATCGGTCAGCGGCGTTTGGGATGTCCAAAACAACCTGCGCCTGGAGGAGAGGATCGGCCGGCGCAGCGAGGGCTTCGCGCCGGGAACGACTGATCGCTCGCAGGTGCAGGTCGGGATGCAGGTGGTCGGGTTGGACGGGGCGGATGTGGGCCGCGTGAAAGAGGTTCGCGACGACGACCTCCTGGTTGACCGGCCGTTCGATCGCGACGTCTATGTGCCGTTCGATGCGATCCAAGAGATCAGTGGAAACTGGATCGTGCTGACCGTCTCGGCCGACCGAGTCGATAGCATGGGATGGGCCAGCCCGCCCCTGTTCGGGGGCCCGAGCACGCCCTACTACGGTTACGGTGCCTACGGTCCGCCCTACTACGGTTATGGTCCCTATGGCCCGCCCCACCTTATGATTACGGCTACTACGGCCCCTACTATGGCTACTACGGCCGGCCGTACTAGGCTCCAGGGAGATGTCGGCCTGCAAGACTTCCGAAGTCTGCCGTAGCAGTGCTGATGAGCATACTGAGGCTCTTGTCAGAGGACCGGTAGGCCCGCAGAAAGCCGTGCATCGACTTCGGAAGTCTGGCCCGCTTCAAAGCCTTGTTGTAGTACGAGGCTTTACCTGATGTTTCGGCCGTGCAGGCGACGGCCGAAGAGGGTTGCGACACGCTCGCTCTTGTGATCAGATCGCGGTGATCGCTCACGCGACACTCGGGCCGGACATCCTCGGCCACGAGTCGGTATTTCACTGGGAAGCGCTGCGAGGGAAGCGAGCCCACCGGCTGAGGGCGGAGCGCGAGGGACGCCGGATGCTCTCCGGCGTCTTTTGTTCGGCCGGAACCGGGTACCGGCTCGCACGGCCTGGCGACGCTGTGCTGCTGGGCATGAACCAGCCTTCATGCTCGGCCTCGATCCTCAGGTTGCGCCCGCCTCAATCGAGTCCCGACCAACGGCACAGGGGTTACCGATCTGGGGCGGACCTTCCTGTGCGAGATGAGACGGAGGCCGGACGCGACCGGTGAGCACTCAGGGCCGTTCCTTTTCGGGTCCATCGGTTCTCCTGTTTTATCTCCGTGTGCCGGACCATCGGTCAAGTCGTCGCCGGGGCGCATGCTCGGAGACTTTCGAAGTCTTCCGAGACTTCGAAAGTCTGACGACGTGACCGGCGCGCTAGAACGAGGGAGAGAAAGCGAGAGCCATTGGAGAATCCTGACTGGCAAGGGTACGAGGTCGCCGCCCGGGTCGGTGCGCTTGGGCAACGAGAGCGCAGCGGAGAGATCAGATGCCGGATGACCAGCTCAGGGCGGCGGGGAAGATTGGGGCTCGAGGCTGTCGACAGCGGGTTACGGCAGGTGCTTGGAGTTCAGAT
This sequence comes from Chloroflexota bacterium, assembly GCA_003520455.1. The sequence continues at coordinate 12,047 of DOUV01001040.1, forward strand.
GGTAGAATAAATCATGACGATGGATAGATTGAACAACAGAATCCGGCTGCCGGATGGACGGCTCCTCGGCTATGCTGAGTACGGCGACCCGGCAGGGAAGCCGGTTTTCTTCTTCCATGGCTGGCCCAGCTCGCGGCTCGCCGCCCGGCCAATCGACGAGCCCGCAGCGCGCGGCGCCCGTGTTATCGCGATTGACCGGCCCGGCATCGGGCTCTCCGACTTCAAGCCCGGTCGCACTATCGGCGAATGGCCTGACGATGTGGTCGCAGTAGCGGATCGATTGGGCATTGATCGTTTCGCCGTTGCCGGTGCCTCCGGTGGGGGACCCTATGCGGCCGTGTGTGCGCTCAAGATTCCCGAGCGGCTGACGATCGCCGCTCTAATTAGCGGTGTGGCTCCGATTGAGATGCCCGGGGCCGCCGCGATCCTTGGCCAGCGGAGCCAGATGCTCTTCCGCCTCGCCCGCAGAGCGCCCTGGATCTTACGCCTGCCCCTTGCGCTACGAGTTCGACGAGCGCGGCGCGATCCAGAGCGCTTCCTCCTGGAATGGACGGCGACGATGCCTGAGACTGACAGGGCCACGCTGCTCGGTCCTGCCGGGATCGGGCGGCAACTGATCGAGGATTACATCGAAGCGTTCCGTGCAGGGACCTGCGGGCTGGCCTGGGAGGCAGGACTCTATATGAGACCCTGGGGGTTCCGGCTGGAGGAGATCACCATGGAGGTGCATCTTTGGCAGGGAGAAAAGGACGTCCACATCCCGCCCGCTATGGGCCGCTACCAGGCGAGTGTGATTCCCCGCTGCCGGGCCACTTTCTGGGCCAACGAGAGTCACTTTTCCTTGACTTTCAGCCGCATGGATGAGATCGTCGCGACCCTGATCTCGAGCGAGCCCGTCGCGGTCTCGTGACGATAGCATGAGGGTCCGGGCCGTCGCGCTGCGGACCGGGCGCCTGAGGATCAGGCTGGGAGTGAGCTGGCTCCTGGTCGTGCCCCTCGGCGTGTGGCTGCTCGCGACGGTTTACCTTCCCATTATGGCGCCCTTCCTCAACCAGATTGGGACGTGGGTCGCCGCCCTGGTCTTCGCGCTCCTGGCTGGGGTGTCGCTCGTCGGCCACGTGGCAGCCCAGGCCTGGACGGCTGCCACAACTGGGAGCGAGATTCCTGAGAGTGTTCCCCTCTATGCCTTCGGTGATCCGGCCCAAGTCTGGCCTTCGGCGGCGACTGCGCCACGCGAGGCGCTGGTCGCGATCTCCGGGCCCGCGGCCAATCTGCTCCTCTCCGGGCTGGCCTGGGTGATCTGGAACCGTCAATGGCAGCGCGCGCTCGACGCCGCGCTGCTCTTTCTGGTTCTGTTCAACCTCCTGCTGGTGCTCGTCAACCTGTCTCCCGGCTTCCCGGTCGATGGGGGGCGGCTGACACGAGCGATCGCCGGGGGTCTGCTGGGATGCCCGGCTCTCGCGAACCGGCTGGCGCGGTGGTTGGGCGCCGTCGTGATCCTGATCCTGACCGTCTGGGGGCTGAGTCTGCTCGTCCGGCGGGCGCGCTTCAGCCTGATAACCGGCACCGCCACGCTTCTCGTTGCCGGGTATTTTCTCGGCGTCTTGTGGCAGCATCGCACTGCACCTGATCGATTGCGGCCAGGGCGCCGGGTGGGGACGAACTGGCGCCTCGTCCGCGGGCTGGTGGCTGTTCTGCTCCTTCTCGGGCTGTTCGCCGCCGCGCTCAGCCTCTTGCCGACCGTCGATGGTCTGGAGACGCCGGGCTTCGCCGTACCGGTGGGACCGATGGTCTCGGTTTCGCCCGAGCACCGCTACCCATACAGGGGGAGCCTGATTCTAACTACGGTGATCGAGCAAGCGCCGATTCTCCTGGGCCAGTGGGTTTATGGCCACTGGAACCCGCGTGTTGCGATCGTGCCACCGGAGCGGATCGTGCCGGCCGGTACCACGCCGCAGGGTCTCATGAAAGTCAACTACCAGCTCCTCGAGGAGAGCAGAATCGTCGCCGCCGCCGTCGCGCTGCGGCTCGCCGGTTACCAGGTCGGGATCAGGGGCGAGGGGGTTGAGGTTGTTTCGATTTTGCCGGGGAGTCCTGCCTCTGATGAGCTTCTTCCCGGCGACCGAATCGTCGCTCTGAACGATGAGCCCGTCCAAACGCTGAGTGAGTTGACGCAGCGAATCGCACCCCTCGCGCCAGGGACAACAGTCGCCCT
>DOUV01000813.1 GCA_003520455.1 Chloroflexota bacterium
TCGGCCTGACCGTCGCGACGCACAACGACGCCGCGCGGCACCTGTACGAGTCCCTCGGTTACCTCCCCGAGCGCCTGCTCCTCACCAGGCCGTTGGAGTAGTTCAACGCCGGGGGTAGGTGCGACACACTTCCCGAAGCGCGTCGCACCTGGCCGATTCTACTCGATTGGTTGGCGCCCGGCATAGCCGGTGTGGAGCTCGTGCCAGTACTGGATCTCCTCCTCGTCGTACTCCCAGCAGAGATAGATCTCGCGCCCGTCGCGCAGCGCCAGGAAGTCGACCAGCCCCCGGTTGATGTCTTTGAGGATGGCCTCAGTGGCCTGGATCTCCCGTACGATGGTGTCCAGACGCACGAACGCCGTCACCATCTCACTGGCTGCCCGGCTGCCGCCATTGCCGACCGCCCGTTGCAGGACCGGCCAGACTGCGGGCCGCCTGGCGATAACGGTTCGGCGAATCTCAAGAATCTCTCGCACCAGAGGGCGAATGACCCCCACGACGGCATTCGCCTCCTCGACTGTGAAATAGCGTGCCACCGGCCCTCCTTGTGCTGGCCGACAATGCCCGTGCCCCTGAGGATAGCGTGCGATGCGGCTGGAGGCAAGAGCCGGCCCCATTTACGATCGAGAAGAAGGGCCGGGCACTCACCACCTGGGTGAACAGCGGGAACAAGTCGATAATCCGCCCTCCGTGCCATCGGCATGCGCCGATGAAACCGGGGTCCCACGGTCCTGCATCCGAAACGGCAACGATGGTGATCTCCCTTACGACCAGATTTCTATCAACAGCGGTATACTGCCGGCCTGATTGGACAGAGCGCGCGAGGCGGTCTACAATCGCCATCTTGGCGATGGCCATCCCTGAGACGATGGGCGTCAGATCCCATGGCTTCCTTCTCCCTGTTGAGGTTTGGGAATTTGTTTGGGGACAACGTTCAGCTGGGGAAGGGGAAGCAGCACGTTCTTTTCAACGGCGAGAAGGGTGGAGCACTCGGCTGGCTCGCGCCGCCTGTCCGCCTGGAGAGATCGATCCTCGAGCGAAGCGCCTGCCCTTTCTGTGAAGGAAGACCGTCTCGCCTCCGCCCAATCGGCAACCTGCCAATCGACACTTTTCAACCAATCGGGCGTCCACCCGGAACACTGCCACCGGCAAGGTCTGCGCGCCGGTCGGTCAACCTGTTCCCTGTCCAGGGCTCCCCGAGAGGGCAACCTGCCACTGCGAAGGTAACGACTATGCAACCTGAAACTCACCAACCCACAACCCTGATTCCACCCTATGGCGACAGGCTGGTTGACCTGATGGTCCCGGCGGAGGCCGCCGAAGAGGTGACGGCCCACGCCAACCGCCTGCCCTCGCTGCAACTGTCGGAGCGCTCGGTCTGCGACCTGGAGTTGCTGGCGACGGGCGCCTTCTCCCCCCTGGACCGCTTCATGGGCCAGGAGGACCACCGGCGCGTGTTGGACGAGATGCGCCTGGCCAGCGGCCACATCTTCCCCATCCCGATCACGCTGCCGGTCGAGCCCGACGAGGCGATTCGCCTCGATCAGGATATCGCCCTGCGCAACGCCAAGAATGAACTCCTGGCGGTCATGACGATCGAAGAGATCTACGCGTGGGACCGCGACGAGGTCGCCCAGAAAGTCTTCCGGACCCAAGACCTGCGCCACCCGCTGGTGGCCGAGATGCACCGCTGGGGGCCGCTCAACCTCTCCGGCCGCCTGCAGGTCCTCCAGCTCCCGCGCCACTACGACTTCCAGGATCTGCGCCTCACCCCTGCTCAGGCGCGCTGCCGGCTCGAGCGACTCGCGGTCTCCGGATTCGTGGGCACTCCGCACTCTGCCATCCCTGATCCGCGATTGAACGTGGTGGCCTTCCAGACCCGCAACCCCCTCCACCGCGTGCACGAGGAGCTGACCAAGCGCGCCGCTCAGGAGGTGGACGGGGTACTGCTGCTGCATCCGGTGGTGGGAATGACCAAGCCCGGCGATGTGGACCACTACACCCGGGTGCGGACCTACAAAGCCCTGGCGCAGCGCTACTACGATCCCGACCGGATCCTGCTCTCACTGCTGCCCCTGGCCATGCGCCTGGCCGGGCCGCGGGAGGCCCTCTGGCATGCCCTGATCCGGCGCAACCACGGCGCCAACCACCTGATCGTCGGCCGCGACCACGCCAGTCCCGGCAAGGACTCCACTGGCACGCCCTTCTACGGCCCCTACGATGCCCAGCAGCTGGTCCAGCAGCATGGCCAGGAGTTGGGCGTCGCGGTAGTACCCTTCCGCGAGTTGGTTTACCTGCCCGAGGAGGACCGCTACGAGGAGGTCTCGCGCATCCCGGCCCACACCCGTACCGCCTCGATCTCCGGCACTCAGGTACGCGAGCAGTACCTCAATAACGGGAAGGGTCTGCCGGCCTGGTTCACCCGGCCGGAGGTGGCCACGATCCTGGCCGAGACCTACCCCCCGCGCCACCGCCAGGGGGTCTGCATCTGGTTCACCGGGCTCAGCGGGGCCGGCAAGTCCACCACCGCCGAGGTCCTGACCACCTTGCTCCTGGAGCACGGGCGCCAGGTGACGGTGCTGGATGGCGATGTGGTCCGAACCCACCTCTCGAAGGGGCTGGGGTTCGGCAAGGAGGACCGCGACATCAACATCCGGCGCATCGGCTTCG
>DOUV01000021.1 GCA_003520455.1 Chloroflexota bacterium
TCATGTCGGATGACCCACTAGGGTCTTGTTTTTTCCGTGATATGAGCGTACAATAGAGCCAATAATTCAATATGCCGCGGGGAGCTGGGTAAGCCTGGCTGAGAGGATGACCCGACCAATGTCATCGACCCGTAAAACCTGATCTGGGTAATGCCAGCGTAGGGAGGCGAAAATAGCACACCATAACAGACGCCGCCCTTCGCAGGGCGGTGTTTTGTTTTGGCCCTCATCCTGCGGCCCGCGCAAGGAGGTTCCTATGATCGAACGAGTGCGACGCTTGCAGCGGTTTCTTCCCCGGGTCCAGGCTCCCCCCGAGTGGGGCATCCGGCCGGTCCCCCAGGCGCACCGGACCCTGCGATTTTTCGATCTGTTTGTGCTCTGGTCTAGCCTCGGCGTGGGATTGCTGGTGTTGGAGGCTGGCGCCCTGCTGGTCCCCGGACTCAGCCTGGCTCAGGCATTGCTGGCGATTCTGATTGGCACGTTGATCGGTAATTTGCTGCTGGTCCTCACCGGCGTGATCGGGAGTGACTCCGCGGTACCGACCATGGTGTTGCTGCGACCTGTCCTTGGCCAACGCGGCTCATACTTGCCCAGCCTGCTGAATCTGGTCCAGCTCGTTGGCTGGACAGCCTTCGAGCTATGGGTCATGGCGCTCGCTGCCAACCAGGTGAGCCAGACTCTTTTCGGCTTCTCTGCATACGGTCTCTGGCTCGTCCTATTTGCCATCTGGTGCCTGCTGTTGGCTCTGGGAGGACCGCTGGTCGTGGTGCGCCAATGGTTGGAGAAATTCGGCGTATGGTTAGTCTACGGCGTCACCGTCTGGATGACTTTCTATCTGTTCACCCACTACAACATTGCTGCGTTGCTGCATCAGGCTGGAACAGGTGAGCCGCCCTTCTGGCTGGCTGTAGACCTGGTCATGGCCATGCCGATCTCCTGGATGCCGCTGGTGGCAGACTACACCCGCTTCGCGCGAAGCTCGAAAGCGGCCGGTTGGGGAACCTTCCTGGGCTATCTGGTGGCCAACATCTGGTTCTACGGGCTGGGTGCACTGTTCATATTGACCCTGAAGATGACAGAACCCACACCCGAGGGCCTGGCCGCAGCCATTATGGCCTTGACCGGGGGTATGGTGGCGCTATTGGTCATCCTGGTAGACGAGACGGACAACGCCTTCGCCGACATCTACTCAGCAGCGCTGACCCTGCAAAACATCTTCCCCCAACTCAGCCAACGACTTCTCGTCGTGGTCATCGGGCTGCTCGGTCTCGCTCTAGCTGCTTTTCTGACCATGGGCCGCTACTTCAATTTCCTCCTGCTCATTGGTTCGGTCTTCGTGCCACTGTTTGGGATTCTCACCGCCGATTACTTCGTGATGCGACACCGGCGGCTCCAAGTCGAGGAGTTGTACCGGCCCGGCGGCGCTTACTGGTATCGGGGCGGCGTGAACTGGGTGGCCGTCTTCGCCTGGGCGGCAGGGATTGCCGTGTACCACTTCATCGCCCGCGACTTGCCCTGGTTGGGTGCCTCTATCCCCAGTTTCGCTGTCGCGTTCCTGCTGAACCTTGTTCTCGCCCACGTGAGCATCCCTGTCCGGCGAGGAGTACCGCATCGTCTCTAACTCGAGCAGAGGGTGCTTGCAGGGGAACAGAACTCAACCGAGGAGCCTACCCATGAAGGACGTGGATTGGTCCGTCTACATCATCACGGACCGCCGGGCAGCCGGTGGTCGCTCCCTGGTCGAGTTGGTCGGTGCCGCAATTGCTGGTGGGGCAACAGCTGTCCAACTTCGCGAGAAAGGGACGGTTACCCGCGAGATAATCCGATTGGGGCACGCGCTACACGAGGTCACGCGAGCAGCGGGCATCCCTTTGATCATCAACGACCGAGTGGACGTGGCGGCGGCGCTCGATGCCGAGGGAGTTCACGTCGGCCAAGACGACATACCGGCGCCCGTGGCTCGCCGGCTCATCGGACCTGACCGCATCTTGGGAGTGTCCGTCAGCACGGCTGACGAGGCGCGCCGCGCTGAACTGCAAGGTGCTGACTACCTCGGCGTGGGCGACATCTTTGGCACGCCCAGCAAACCCGACGCCGGCTCACCTATTGGCGTGGGGAGCCTGGTCCGGATCGTACGGGCCGTCTCTATCCCGGTCGTGGCGATTGGCGGGATCACGCCGGAGAATGCAGCGGCCGTGATCCAGGCCGGGGCGGTAGGCGTGGCAGTGATCTCGGCGGTTTTTGGGGCAGAGGATGTAGCGCAGGCGACACGCGACCTGCGGGCCCGCGTGAGGCCAGCTGCCTGGTACATCCTGCCCGTTGCCTGCCACTTCCGTACTGGGGCGCCAAAAGGAGTAGCCAATGACCGCGTTGAGTGAGCGAATCGCCGAAGCACTCTCCCATATCCGCGCCGAAAAGCCCTTGATCCATCATATCACGAACCTGGTGGTGATGAATGATACGGCCAATGTCACCCTGCATGTTGGAGCGCTCCCGGTCATGGCGCACGCTGTCGAAGAAGTAGTCGAGATGACCAGTGTGGCCGGCGCGTTGGTGCTCAACCTGGGTACCTTGACTCCCACGTCGGTAGAGTCCATGCGCACTGCCGGTCGCAAAGCAAACGAGCGCAGCATCCCCATCGTGCTCGATCCGGTGGGCGCCGGCGCGAGCCGGCTGCGCACACAGACAGCCGTGCGACTACTGGATGAACTGAAGATAGCTGTGGTCCGGGGCAACACCGGAGAGATCGGTGCCCTGAGCGGCACGGGCGGCGTCGTGAAAGGGGTCGAAAGCATGGAGGGGGTCCGCGATCCCGCTGCGGTGACGATGGGATTTGCCAGGGGGCGCGATATCGTGGTGGCTATGAGCGGCAAGCGCGATTTCGTCTCCGATGGCTGGCGACTCTTGGGGGTGGACAACGGCCATGTGTGGCTGACGACCCTCACCGGCACCGGCTGCATGGCCACAACAGTGATCGCAGCCTTCGCGGCAGTGGAACGCGATCCCTTGGTGGCCGCCGCGGGAGGGCTGGCCTGCTTCGGACTGACCGCCGAGTTGGCCGCCAAGAAAGCCGCCGGGCCGGCCAGTTTCAAAGTCGCCCTCTTTGACCAACTCTACAATCTGACGCCAGAGCAACTGGCTTCGGGCGCCCGCATCGTCGAGCTCAAGTCCGGCCAGGCAGGAGAGCAAATCCATGAACGTCGCTGAGTTGGGTGAATTCCCGCTGATCGACCGGGTAAGGCAGATCCTCGCGACCGAGCAACCCGACGTGGTGATTGGGATCGGGGATGATGTGGCTGTTCTGGACGTCCGAGGGGATGAGTTCATTCTGGCGACGGTGGACAGTCAGGTCGAGGATGTTCACTTCCTGCGCCAGACGATAACGCCGTACCAACTTGGCCGCCGTGCGCTGGCCATCAACCTGAGCGATATTGCCGCCATGGGCGGCTGGCCGCAGTACGCCCTTGCCTCTCTGGCGCTGCCAACCGACACCGAAGTTGCCTGGGTGGAAGGTCTGTACCGAGGGCTCCGGGTAGAGGCGGATCGCTTTGGCGTTGCCGTCGTTGGTGGGAATATGGCGCGCTCGGCTGCAGAGATTTTCATTGATGTGACCGTGTTGGGCCACGTCGCCCGTCGCCATCTGCTTCTTCGTTCGGGCGCGCAGCCCGGCGACCGGGTGCTGGTGACCGGCCACTTGGGCGATTCAGCTGCGGGGCTGAGCCTCCTCCTACATCCTGAGCTCTCAATTCCACCAGCAGAACGGGCACTGCTCACCGCCCGCCACCTCACACCGACACCCCGGCTGCCGGAAGCGGCCGTCATCGCCCGCTCCGGACTCGCTACAGCCATGATCGATCTGAGCGACGGCCTCAACAGTGACATCGGCCACATCTGCGAGCGAAGCCAGGTGGGCGTTCGGCTCTGGGCCGCGCGCATCCCCGTGTCAGCCGCGGCGAGCCGCGTAGCGGCGCAAACGGACAAGTCCCCGCTGAGCCTGGCACTGGAGGGTGGCGAAGACTACGAACTCTGCTTCACCGCCCCACCCGAAGCGACTGAAACCCTGATCGCCGATGTCGTCCGCGAGACCGGCACACCGGTAACGGTTGTCGGCGAAATCCTGTCGCTCGAGCAAGGACGTTGGCTGGTATCCGGCGATGGACACCTGGCCCCGCTGGAAGCGGGGGGATGGGAACACTTCCGGCACCGGTCATGAGGGGTGACTGCGGCGAGGGGTCTTTTGTGACGCCAGTCAGGAGGGACCCATGACCTTGTCTCAGACCTTATGGCAGGCCAATCAGGACGTGGCACGCGCCTGCCTGGAACATCCCTTTATACGTGGCATCGCGGCGGGAACGTTGCCTCGGAGCCGCTTTGCCGACTATGTGGGTCAGGACGCTTTCTTTTTGGAGGCCTTCGCCCGCGCCTATAGCCTCGCGGCCGCGAAGGCGCCCGACTGGGAGGGGTTTGCTGCGTTCCACGCGCTGGCCGGCGGGGTCCTGGACGAACTCCGCCTGCACCAGGGTTACGCCGCGGAGTGGGGCGTCGATTTGCGAACCGTCGAACCTGGCCGAGCGACGCGCCATTATACCGACTTCTTGTTCGCGACGGCCTGGCGCAGCGAGGCTGGACTCACCGCCGTCGCGATGGCGCCTTGCATGCGCCTGTATGCGTTCCTGGGCCACGAACTTGCCCGGCAGGGGCTCTCGAGCCATCCGTACGCCGGCTGGATTCGTACATACAGCAGCCTGGAATTTGAACAGTTGGCCGGGCAACTGGAGCACCTGGTTGACCGATACGCGAACGATGCGTCGTTAGCGGGTTCGACCTACCGCTACGCCATGGTATGCGAGCGAGATTTCTTCCAGGCCGCCTGGGATGAGCGGTGAGGGCGCCAGTGAGGCATGATGCCAAGACGACAACGAATTGGGAAATCGGCGAATGGTTAAGCTGCCAAAGTACAGGCCCATAAAGCTGACTATCACCGGTATCTCTGCAAGGTGAAAAGTCGCACCCGGACTGGCCGTAAACTGGTGTCGAAATGAGTGGCCGGATGGCCAGGCAGCCCGGTCAAACGGCCAACTTGACTGCAGAACCGACAGTTGGAAAAGATAACGGTAATAGTCAGGCCATTAAGGAGGTGTCAAATGCGAACCGTAGATACACGTAAGATCGCGCAAGCGGTAATTCTGGTGGCGATTGGGGTTGCCCTGGCGCCTTTCACCTCGATTCCGTTTGGAATCGCCAAGATCAATCCTACCCAACATTTCGTAAACGTCCTCGCGGCGATTCTACTCGGGCCGTGGTGGGCGGTTGCGATTGCCGCGATGATCGGCGTTATTCGCAACGCCATGGGAGTAGGGACCCTGCTGGCCTTTCCCGGTGGCATGATTGGGGCCTTTCTGGCTGGCTATACCTACCGCTACACTCACAACCTTTATCTCGGTGCCCTTGGGGAGATCATCGGCACGGGGATCATCGGGGCCGTTATCAGCGCGGTGGTGGTGGCGCCGGTGTTCATGCATCAGACGATGGCGCTGGGACTGCTTGTGGCCTCGTTCCTGGGGAGCACGATCCTGGGGGCAATCATCGGCGTGTTGGCCGTGAAACTTCTGGAGCGGGCAGGGTACGCGCACCTGGGGGAGCGAGCCGCGCGTGCCTGAGGCTGTCATCGAGATCGGCCAGCTTCGCTACCGGTACAGCACCGCCGAGACCCGGTGGGCGCTGGACGGTTTGAATCTCCGGATCGAGCCAGGAGAGTATCTGCTGATCTGCGGCGCGAGCGGCTCAGGGAAGTCTACTCTGTGCCGGACCTTCAACGGGTTGATCCCGCACTTCTACGGCGGCTTGCTGGAAGGGCACGTCTGGGTGGGAGGGCAGGAGACGCGGACGCAGCTGGTCAGCGATCTGTATGCCCACGTAGGTCTCGTCTTTCAGAATCCGCAGGCCCAGTTATTCACCGGCACTGTGGAGTGTGAGTTAGCCTTTGGTCTGGAGAGTCTGGGCCTACCGAAGGCCGAGATTCGCAGGCGCGTGGAAGAGAGCGCGGGGATCGTCGGACTCTCGCACTTGCTGGCGCGGAATCCGCACCAACTCTCCGGCGGCGAGCAGCAACTCGTTGCGATCGCCGCGGCCCTGGCGCTGCACCCCGCGATCATCGTCCTGGATGAGCCCTACGCCAGTCTGGACCCCGCCAATGTCAGCCGCGTTCGGGCGGCACTGCGCGAGATCCACCGACGGGGCACGGCCATCGTGCTCACCGAGCACCGGTTGTCGCACGCCATCGCCGACGTCGAGCGCATAGTGGTATTGGACCAGGGCCGCATCGTGCTGGATGGACCTCCCCAGGTGGTCTTGCAGGAAGAGGTCGAGGCATTCGGGCTGAATCTGCCCCCAGTGGTGCGCCTTGCCCGCGATCTCGACCTCCCGGAGGTTCCCCTCACCGTGGAGGCGGCGGTGCGCGCGCTGAGGTATCGAGGGCGGTTGCCGGCCTGGTTGGAGGAGCCACCCAGTTCGCTTGCGCCGCCCACCGGGAGCAGTGTGCTCCAGGTTGAAGATGTCGCTTTCACCTTCGAAGGGCGACCCGTTTTGCAAGGGGTGTGCCTGAATCTCTGCGCAGGCGACTGTCTCGCGGTCGTAGGAGCCAACGGGTCCGGCAAGACGACGCTGATCAAGCACTTCAACGGCCTCTACCGGCCCACCCAGGGACGGGTGCTGGTTCTGGGTCAGGACACGCGCCAGACGAAGGTCTCACACCTGGCGCGCCATGTTGGCCTGGCCTTCCAAAACGCCAACGATCAGTTCTTCCGCTTTCAAGTACGCGAAGAGATTGAGGTGGGACCGCGCACTTTGGGATGCTTCGATGAGGGGTGGCTGCAAGAGTTGGTGACCCTTTTCGGTCTGAAACCGTTGCTCGAACGCTCTCCATACCGGTTGAGTGAGGGTGAAAAGAAGCGCGTCGCGTTCGCTGCCGCCCTGGCCACTCGTCCCGAGATCCTGGTGCTTGACGAGCCGACCACCGGGCAGGATTGGGCCTTCCGCCAGGCGCTGGGTGATTTGCTCGGTGAGTTGCGCGCGCGCGGCCAGACCGTGGTCCTGGTCACGCATGACCTGGAGTTCGCCGAGCAGCATGCGGATCGTTGGGTTCTGTTGGCAGACGGGCGGGTGCTGGCGAATGGGGCCCCCTGGACACTCATGAGAAATGAGACGGCTTTGCGCAGAGCGAGCCTCGAACCGACGCAAAGGTTCCAACTCCACCTGGCGTTCAGCCAGGCGCAGAACCTCCAAGAGCTTCGCGAATGAGCTTTCATTTGGACCCCCGCAGCCGGCTCGCGCTGACGGTGCTATATGCTGTGTTCATCATTACGTCGAGGCGGCCGATGGAATTGTTCATCGGGTTGGGCGGGTTGTGGCTCGCGATCCTGGCAGCGGGAGAGAGTCGCCAGTATTTGCGTTGGCTGCGGTTGGTCGCGGCGATGGCCATTACCTGGTTCGCCATCGCCCTATGGGCCTTCGATCTCGCCATCGCCGCGACGGCTAGCCTGCGGCTGGTGGCGCTCACATCAGCCTTTTTCCTCTTCTTCCGCACCACAGCCCCCGAAGATCTCGGGAATGCGCTGGTGCAGATGGGGCTTCCCTATTCGGTCGCCTTCATTCTCAGCACATCGCTCCAGTTTGTGCCAATCATCAGCCGCAAGGCCCAAAACATCGTGGATGCCCAACGCTCGCGAGGCATCCCCCTCGAGCCTGGGCCGGCGGCCGTGCGCCACATCCCGGCGCTGCTGGCTCCGCTGCTAATCCAGGCCTTCCAGTTGGCCGACGAGCTGGCCGAGGCTATGGAGTCGCGAGGCTTTGGCCGCGCCGGGCGAACCTTCATGCACGATTACCGGCTGCGGCTTGCCGACTGGCTCGTGTTGGTTGGGGCTGTTGCTGTCCTGGCAGCGAGCACTTTGATTCGATAGCAAGGAGGTTGAGGATGAAACGAGCTCTCACGATTGCCGGTTCGGATTCGGGCGGTGGGGCCGGAATTCAAGCGGACCTCAAGACGTTCGCCGCATTCGGCCTCTTCGGCATGAGCGTTCTCACCGCACTGACGGCCCAAAACACGGTCGGCGTGCAAGCCGTGTTCGAGGTGCCCCCGGAATTCGTGCGCCAGCAGCTCGATTCGGTGCTGAACGACATCGGTGCCGACGTAGTCAAGACAGGCATGCTCTCCAATGCTGAGATTATTGCCGCGGTCGCCGACGGGTTGCGCGCCCACCGCGTGACGACCTTGGTGATAGACCCCGTAATGGTCGCCAAGAGCGGGGATCCGTTGTTGCAACCATCGGCGCGCGAGGCGCTCATTCAAAATCTCCTCCCCCTGGCACTGGTCGTGACCCCCAATCGCTACGAGGCCGAGGTCCTCACCGGGATGACCGTCGCGACCCGAGCGGACATGGAAGCAGCCGCCCGTGCGATTCATGCCCTGGGGCCACGGGTCGTAGTCGTCAAGGGAGGACACGTGGAGACTGGTGACGAGAGTGTAGACCTGCTCTTCGACGGTGACTACGTCCATCTTCTCCGGACCCCGCGGATCGCCACGACCAACACCCATGGCACCGGCTGCACGTTTGCCTCGGCGATCGCCGCCGGGCTGGCGCGGGGACTGGCCGTACTGGACGCAGCCGAACGTGCCAAGCGCTATCTGAGCGCGGCCCTGGCCGCGGCCGCGGGGCAGCGGTTCGGTGCCGGTCACGGGCCGGTCGACCACTTCGCGCCTGCAGCGCTGGCAGTAAGCGGCCTCTGCCATCCAACCCTCACGGACTGAGAGCGAACTGCGACCGGACTCCGTTGGTGCCCGATCGGCCTACAATAACCTTCAGGCCAGAAGCGCTCGTACCCAGGCGCAGGCTGGCGATTTACGTGAGTGCTCGCCCAAGGAGGAATGCTGATGGCAAGCAGTAAAGGGCTTGAAGGAATTGTTGCCGGCAACACGAGTTTGAGTCTGGTTGAAGGGGAGATTGGTCGGTTAAGCTATCGCGGATACAGCATTCGCGAGCTGGCCGAGAAAGCAACCTACGAGGAGGTTGTCTACCTCCTCTGGCAGGGTGAATTGCCAACGCCCGAGCAACTCGCGGAATTCAACGCTCGCTCCGTGGCGGAGCGTGCGGTGCCTGAGGGAGTCATCGAGGTTTTGCGGCTGTTGGCACCCGACGCGGCCCCGATGGACGCCTTGCGCACCGGCGCCTCGGCCCTCGGCTCGCTCCTGCCAAAAGCTCAAGGGACCACGATTGAGGGTGCTCTGGCCTTGACCGCCCGTATCCCAACCATTCTTGCCGCCTACCATCGTCTACGCCAGGGTCAGGCGCCGCTCGCACCCCGCTCCGACCTCGGCCACGCCGCCAACTATCTCTACATGCTCACAGGGAATGAGCCAACCGCAGCGCAGGCCTATGCGATTGACCGCTACTTCATTCTGCTGGCCGATCACGGCTTCAACGCTTCGACGTTCACCGGTCGCATCGTGGCTAGCACGCTGAGCGATATGTGCTCGGCAGTGGTGGCGGCGATCGGCGCGTTGAAGGGACCGCTGCACGGTGGCGCTCCCTCCGAGGTGCTCAAAATGCTGAACGCCATTGGGAGCAAGGAGAACGCTGAGCCCTGGATTGGCTCGGCCCTCGCCCATGGCGAGCGCTTGATGGGCTTTGGCCACCGCGTCTACAAGGCGGAAGATCCGCGCGCCGACGTGCTGCGTGATCTTGCCTCGCACGTCGCGCGCCGCGAGCGCTTCGAATTCTTCGAGACGGTGGAACGTGAGGCCCTGCGCCTCCTGGAAGAGGCCAAACCAGGCCGCCGGCTCTACACCAACGTTGAGTACTATTCAGCCGTCGTCCTGGACGCCGTGGGCCTCCCCGGCGACTTCTTCACGCCGACGTTCGCGGCCAGCCGGACCGCGGGATGGACCGCACACGTGCTGGAGCAGATGGCCGACAACCGCCTGATTCGCCCGCACGCCGCCT
>DOUV01000960.1:0-428 GCA_003520455.1 Chloroflexota bacterium
CGGGACGCGCTCCAGCGTCTGCAACGCCCCGCGTTCTTGCCCCTGTTCCAGCAGCCCAAGCGCGAGCCCCAGCAACGCCGCCGGGTGATCCGGGTTCTCGGCGAGCACCGTACGAAACTTGCGCTCAGCCTCGGCGAACTTCTTCGCGGCCAGCAGCGCACGTCCCTCTGCAACCTTCAGGTCCAGTTCGTTGGGCAGCAGCTGCTCGATGAACTTGCGGACCGTTGGGCGCGGCTGGGCCCCGACAAACTCGGCGACCACCCGTCCGTCCCGGAAGGCTTTCACCGCCGGTATGCCCTGAATGCCAAACTGCGCCGCCAGTCGCTGATTCTCGTCGGTGTTGAGCCTGGCGAGGATGAAGGCTCCCCCGAACTCCTGGGCTAACCCTTCGAGAATTGGGCCAAGCATCCGGCAGGGGCCGCACCAGG
>DOUV01000960.1:438-2774 GCA_003520455.1 Chloroflexota bacterium
GGCGCCCAGAAATCAACCACCACCGGCACAGTCCGCGAACGGTCGATGACCTCGCGCTGGAACGTACGCTCATCGACATCTATCATTACGTGAGAAAGTGCTGTCGTTGTTGCCATCTCTACCTCCGCAACGTCTAACGTGAAACGTGAAAGCAGAACGCCGCCGATTTCTGCAGGGCTTGCATCACGTTTTCTGGCTCAGATCCAATGACTTCACCACCCTCGGCCGGCGGCTATTGTACTCATCTGAGCCGCTTGTGCCAAGCGCCGCAGCCGGCGCGGCGAATTGACGTCCGCGCCGTCTCTAGGGACAATCTCCCGACTTCTGGCAGGTCAGGTCGACCACAGCCCCGTAACCCGCTCCCACGAGGACCAAATCAGGATTCTGTCCGCCCGTGAATTCCCCTGGAGAGCAAGAGGTTGGGAGTGTCCACCGCCCGGACCTCCTACCGCAGATACTCTGCTGCGATGTCGGCCCTGATCGCGTTGGCGGTCGCGATGGCGCCGTAGAGCTCGAACGAGCGCCTGGGGCGTCGCGCCTGCGTGGCGGGGTTGAGTTCGATGAGGCCGAAGGGCGTCGTCCAGCCCTCAGCCCATTCAAAATTATCTACCAGTGTCCAGTGGTAGTAGCCGCGCAGGTCCGCTCCGGCGGCGATGGCCTCGTGGGCGGCTGCCAGGTTGTGGACGAGGTAGCGCTGGCGGCGCGCGTCGGTCGGATCGAAGATCCCATTCTCCGTCACATAGACAGGCTGGCCGAGCGCTGCGGCCCGCAGGATCGCCCGGCGGAGGCCCGCGGGATCGCAGGCCCCCCAGTTATCGGTTCCACTGCTGATGGTTCCTTCCTCCACCCAGCGACCCAGCAGTGGCATCGTCGGATCGAAGCGGACGCGGTAGGCGCCGTAGTAGTTGACGCCGTAGAAGTCGGCGGCGCCGGCCAACCCGGGCACCTCGCGGGTGAAGAGGCCCCACGGCAAGACCAGCCGTCCGGTTCGCATCGGCCGTAGCCAGCTCTCGATGCTCAGAAAATCCTGGAGCCAGGCTGCAAACCGATCCAGCGGTGATCGGGGTGAAGCGGGGTCAATCGCCTGCATGATATGCACGAGGCCGACTTCGGCCTCGGGTTGCACCGCGTGGATGGCCGCGTAGGCAGCGGCGTGGGCGCGAAAGAGGTTGGCAGCAACTCGCGGCCATTGCAGCGGCTGACCGCCACCCGGCGGCCAGCGCTTTCCAAAGTAACCGAAGTAGAGCAGGTTCAGCGGCTCGTTAATTGTGCACCAGAGGGTCACCAGATCCCCGAGGCGGCGCGCGCACTCGGCGGCGTAGGCTCGGAAGCGAGCCGCGATTTCGTCATCGAGCCAGCCACCGCGCGTACTCTGCCACAGGGGCAGAGTGAAATGGTACAGCGTCACCATCGGCGTCATCCCCAGCGCGCGCATATGTTGCAAGATTTGGCGGTAGCGCTCGAAGGCGGCATCGTCGTAACGGCCGGGGGTTGGCTCGAGCCGGCTCCACTCGACGCTGAGCCGGTGACTATTGTGGCCGCTGGCCGCCGCGAGGCTAAGGTCCTCCTCAGCCCGGCCTCGCCACCAGCTGCAAGCTGCGCCCGAGCGGCTGCCATCCACGATGTGGCCCGGTGTCTGCTCCCAGGCCCACCAGTCGTTGTTGATGTTGCCCCCCTCAACCTGGTGAGCGGCTGTGGCCGTCCCCCAGAGGAATCCGTCGGGGAAATGAAGTGTCTCGGTCATCGATTGCGCCTCCCATGCTCACGCCCGATTGTAAGCCATCACCGTTCTTTCACCAACAGCATGGGCTTCTCTCAGAGGCACAACACCGTGGGTTCTCGGTTCGGTCGTGGGTCCTCGTCGGGTTTTTGTCCGGCGCCTGTATGGCGCGCGACCATCTCCTCGCCTGCCTGGCACAGGGCGAAGCGAATGACGAGGCGAATCTGCACACCGGTCGTTCGCCTGAGACGCGCCTTCCGGGTATAATCGAGGCACACGGAGGGAGGCGACGATGTCGGCTTTTGGGCTCTATCTCAAACAACTCCGCGAGGCCGCCGGTCTCTCTCAGGAGGCTCTGGCCGATCTGGCCGAGATCTCCAGCGCTTACGTCTCGCAGATTGAAACGGGGCGCCGCAATCCGCCTACGCCCGATGTCTTGCGCCGCATGGCTGGTCCGCTCGGGGTCGAGTACACGATGCTGCTGGTGGCGGCCGATTATCTGGCGGAGAGCGACTTTATGACCCTGGTCGTGCGGGCGCTCGATGCCCTCTATCGCCAGGGGCAGGGCCGGGCCGCGCTCGAGCAGGCGGCGCGTGTGCCACTGCGGCGCTGGATG
>DOUV01000154.1:0-1324 GCA_003520455.1 Chloroflexota bacterium
AACCCAGGCACCGCCCCCGCCGGCGGCCACACGAGCAGTGCCAACCGCGATGGCGACGCCGGGAGAAGCACCGGCGACGGCGACCGAGCCTCCGGCGGCACCGCCAACAGCGGCGGTGGCCCAAGTGTTACCGCCCACGCCGCAATGCGGTGACGACGACGACGTCACGCCGGCCCAGACAGAGGGCCCCTACTTTACACCTAATTCGCCGGAACGAACTTCGCTGCTCGAGCCGGGGATCACGGGGACGAAACTCATCGTCACGGGATATGTCCTTTCGACGACGTGCCAACCGATCGCGGGCGCGCTCCTGGACTCCTGGCAGTGCGACGCGAACGGCGAGTACGACAACGTTGGCTATCGGCTGCGCGGCCACCAGTTCACCGACGAGCAGGGGCGCTACAGGCTGGAAACCATTGTGCCGGGGCTCTACCCCGGCCGGACTCGCCATATTCACGTGAAGGTCCAGGCGCCGAACCGGCCGGTCCTTACGACGCAACAGTACTTTCCAGGCGAGCCGCGCAACACCGGCGATGGCATCTTCAACCCAGACCTGCTGATGGATGTGCAAGACACGGCCGACGGCAAGGTGGCAACGTTCAACTACGTTCTGGCTGTCACCTAAGCGTGTACCTGGAGATCGCCACGTGGGTCGCAACCCAGTGCGCGCCGGTCGAAGGCTTTGAGACGGCAGCGCCCGCCATGGGTGCCCCCGGCTGAAATCCAAATACACTCTGCATCACCTGTTGGCACTATCTGAACAACTTTGTCGTCCGATCGCGTTGCGTCCGGAGACGGCTGCGCATGCCGGTCGCCACGACCTGACCACACCTCACCGGTCAAGAAAGGTGTTTCCTGGATGAACAAGAATCGAATCCTCTATTTTGCGCCGTTCCTCCTCGCGCTGATGTTCGCCGTCACGGCCTGTGGCCCCAGGCTGGAGGACGCATCGCCGGCAGAGACACGCTCGAACCTGACCTGGACGGCGGCGCAGACGGTGGCTGAGGCCGAGAGCCGCGCGCCGACCCCGATGCCGGTGGTGTCCAGCACAGCCACGCCTGACGCCGGAGCGACCGGCCTGCAGTCTGCCCTCATTCACGTTTACGAGCGGGCGAATCCTGCTGTGGTCTACATCCTCGTACCGCCGGTTGGCAGTGGAAGCGGCTTTGTCTACAGCGCCGATGGGTATATCGTGACCAACTACCACGTCGTCAACGCGGGGAGGAGCTATGAGGTGGTCTTCGCCAACGGCGAGCGGCGGCGGGCCGAGTTGGTTGGCAGCGACGTGGACAGCGACCTGGCCGTGCTGCAGGTTGACGCGCTG
>DOUV01000154.1:1374-2522 GCA_003520455.1 Chloroflexota bacterium
GAGCCGCTCCCGCTGGCAGCGCCAGGTGGGGTACGGGTGGGCCAGTTCGTCGTCGCCATCGGCAACCCGTTCGGTGAGCAGGGCTCGATGTCGTTCGGGATTGTGAGCGGGGTGGGCCGCAGCCTGCCCTCTCAGCGCGGCCAGACGGCGGGGAGCACCTACTCGCTCCCTCAGGTCATCCAGACCGACGCGCCCATCAATCCGGGCAACTCGGGCGGCCCACTGCTCAACCTGTCAGGCGAGGTGGTGGGCGTCAACGCTGCGATCGCGAGCGCGACAGGCACCAACTCCGGTGTGGGCTTCTCGATCCCGGTGGAGGCCGTCCGCCAGGTGGTGCCGGCCCTGATCGCAGACGGAGAGTATGCGTATCCGTACATGGGCGCCGGCTTCGACGCCGAGGTATCCCTTGCCGAGCAGACGGTCTACAGCCTGCCGCGGACGCAGGGCGTCTACGTGCTCAACGTCACGCCCGGCAGCCCGGCCGCGGAAGCGGGCCTGGTCGCTGCCGACCCGGACACCGGGCGCGGCGGAGACCTCATCATCCAGATCGACGGCGAGGCCATTCATAACTTCGCCGATCTGAACAGTTACCTGGTCTTTCACACACGCGCCGGGCAAACCATCGAGATCACCGTGCTGCGGGACGGGAGACCCGTCGTGCTGCCGCTCACGCTCGGCGAGCGCCCATAGGAGGCCCTACCGGCCCAAGAGAAGAGGTCATTGACCTGGTTGACTGACGCATCTCATAAAGCCGAAGAGACGAGAAGGAACACGGGTGAAGTTGGTTGCCACTCAATCCAGGTCGGCGGGTGCCGTCGAGCGCGTGGTAAGATGATTGGGGCGGGGTCCGGATCAGGACTCAGCCGGAAGCGTATCGGAATCGGCTCGAGCGGCCCCAAGAGGCGGTGCACCCAGCGCCAGCCAATCTGCAAGGAGCTCAAACCGCGGCCCCAATGGGTGTCAACGGGGTGGCGGTAGTCGGTCTCAACAGCGACGGTGCCCAAGGCGACCAGGTACAAGCACACGACGGCCAGCACCAGCAGGAGGCGCATGACCCTGTCGGCGTCCGGGAGCTGGCAGTCTTCGAGCTGAAAGCCGCCGGATTTGTCGTCGCGAAAGGCCGTATCAATGGTATGATCACAAATGAC
>DOUV01001042.1:0-4930 GCA_003520455.1 Chloroflexota bacterium
CCCGCCACCCCCGCCGCCATCCCGCGCCGGCGGGCGACGAACCAGGCCGAAAGGAGGCCCATCACCGGCACGTTCGCCCCGGCACTGCCCACACCGGTCAACGTGCGCATGAGCAGCGCCATGAGGAAGTCGGGCGCCAGGCCGGTGAGCAGCATGCCGGCGCCAACGAGCAGCATCGAGGCGCTGATGACCAATCGGGGCCCGTAGCGCGCGGCGACAGCACCCCCCACGGCGGCGAAAAAGAGGTAGCCGACGAGGTTCCAGGTCGCCAGCAGGCCGGTCTGGGTATAGTTGAGGCCCAGCCCGTCCTTCATGCCCGGGAGCAGCAAGGTATACCCAAACCGGGCGAAGCCGAGAGCGCCCGTGACGGTGATCATGCTCATGAACATCACGGTGAGACCGTAATGGACGCCGCGCTGCTTTCCGACGACCGTCGGGGCCTCAACAGACCCTCCCCCCGCCTCGCTCCTCATAGCGCCTCCTTGACGGTGCGACTGCCATGACTGGAGTGTATCGGCTTGATGCCGACACACAATGATCGCTTCGGTTCCGAAAACTCCACCCGCCGCACGTCGAAACCCACCTCAAGGCTCTCAACGCACGGTACGACTCTGCAGCCGAGGGCATTGTAAGGAAGATCGTCTGCTCCCGTCAATGGTCCTCCTACCGAATCTGCAGGGCCGGGCTCAAAAATCGCCGCCCGGTCATTGTGGCCGGGCGGCGGTTGCATCAATGGACCAGGTGATAAAAGCGGCACTGTGTCGCCGAAGAGGCTCCCACCCTCAGTCGGCGGGCGCCGGTTCCGCCGCGTGGACAGGGGTCAGCCAGCCAAAGCGGTCGGGCACGCGGCCCTCGACGATGTCGAAGAAGCCGTTCTGCACTTTCTCCGTCACAGGCCCGCGGCGACCAGTCCCGATGGCCTGGCCGTCCACCGAGCGGATCGGCGTGATCTCGGCGGCCGTGCCCGTGAAGAAGAGTTCATCGACGATGTAGAGCATCTCACGCGGGATTGTCTGCTCGACCACCAGGAAGCCGAGGTCGCGGAGCAGTTGGATTGCCATCGTGCGGGTACAGCCCGCCAGGATGCTGCCGCTGAGCGGTGGCGTATAGACGGTGCCATCGAGCACCAGGAAGAGGTTCTCGCCCGGCCCCTCGCTGACGTAGCCGTTGATATCAAGCGCGATGCCCTCCGTATATCCGTGGTCATGGGCCTCCATCGCGATGAACTGGGAGTTGATGTACTGGCCGCCAATCTTCGCCATCGCCGGGAAGGTATCAGGCGCCATGCGTCGCCATGAACTTACACCAACGTCTACCCCCTGTTCCAGGGCCTCGGCGCCCAGGTATCGCCCCCACTCGATGGCCGCGATGGCGACCTTGACCGGGTTGGTGCGTGGCTCGACGCCAATACTATCGTAGCCACGGTAGACCAGCGGGCGGATGTAGCAGGACTCGTGTCCGTTGCGGTGGACTGTCTCGACGATGGCCGCTCTGATCGCCTCAACTGTATAGGGGACCTCCATACGATAGATCTTGCAGGAGTTGAAGAGGCGCCGCACGTGCGGGTCGAGCGCCAGGATGGCCGGTCCGTCCGGCGTCGAGTAGGCCCGGATGCCCTCAAAGACGCTGGAACCGTAGTGGAGCACGTGGGACATGACGTGGATCTGCGCCTGGTCCCACGGCACGAACTGGCCATCCATCCAGATATAGGCAGATTTCTTCATTGGCATAGGTTGTTTCCTTCAACTACGAGTGTGGGATGACGATTCGATGCCCGGCGCCCCCCCCTCTCCCCCCCCAACTTGGGGGCAGGGGGGGCCTGCCGAACTGCGACGCAGCCCATTCTACGCAGCCACGATTTCGACCGGCTGCGCGACGAGGGCCACGACCGTTAGACCATACTCAATGGCGTCGGCCAGAGCCTGCCAGCTGGCCTCAATGATATTGCTGGAACAGCCAACCGTTGTCCAGACCGGTTGGCTCTCCCGTGGGGCAGCCGTGTTGCGGGTCTCGATCAGAACCCGGACGCCGCTGGCGGTGCCCGTGTGGCCGTCCAAGATGCGAACCTTGTAATCGGTCAACTCGAAGCTCGCCAGGGATGGGTAGCGCGGCAAGAGCGCCTTGCGCAGTGCGCGGTCGAGCGCATTCACCGGACCGTTGCCCTCGGCGGCGGTGTGCATCAGGTCGCCGTCAACGCGCACCTTCACCGTGGCCTCGGCCAGCAGGCCACGCCCCCGGCGGTGCTCGACCACGGTCGTAAAGTCAACCAACTCGAAGGGGGGCAGGTAGCCGGGCTGCTGGCGGCGGATGAGCATCGCCACGCTGGCCTCGGCGCTCTCGAAGCTGAAGCCGCGCGCTTCCAGGGTCTTGATCTCGGCCACGATGTGTCGGGCCTGCTCCTTCCCCAGCTTCTGTTCCAGCCCAAAGTCATCAATCTTGAAGAGCAGATTCCCCTTGCCGGCCAGTTCCGAGACCAGGACACGCGTCTGGTTCCCCACCGATTCGGGGTCAACGTGCTGGTAGCTCTGGCGGCACTTGACCGTGGCATCGGCATGGATTCCTCCCTTGTGGGCGAAGGCGCTGATGCCGACGTAGGGCTGGTGAGTATCAGAGGGCAGGTTACAGAGCTCGGCGACGATGTGGGCCACCTCGGTCAGGCGGCGCAGCGCCCCTTTGGAGACGACGTCCAGGTTCATCTTGAGCTTGAGGTTGGCGACCGTCGAGATCAAATTGCAGTTGCCGACGCGCTCGCCATAGCCATTGATGGTACCCTGCACCTGGGTCGCGCCACCGCGAACGGCGGCCAGGGCATTCGCCACGCCCAACTCACCGTCGTTGTGCGTGTGGATGCCGACACTCACCCCCGGCCCCTGCGAGGGGGTAGGGAGACTCGCGACGACCGTCCGCGTGATCTCCTCGATCTCCCAGGGCAACGAACCGCCGTTGGTGTCACAGAGAATCACCGTCTCGGCCCCGCCGCGAGCCGCGGCCCGCAGGGTTTCGAGGGCGTATTCCGGGTCATCCTTGTAGCCGTCGAAGAAGTGCTCGGCATCGTAGAACACGCGCCGGCCGCCGGCACGCAGGAAGCGGACCGTCTCCTCGATCATGCTCAGGTTCCGTTGCGGCGTCACGCGCAGGACCTCGTGGACGTGTAGCAGCCAACTCTTGCCGACGATGGTGACGTACTCGGTTCCCGCCGCCAGCAGTTTTGCCAGATTCGGATCCTCGTCGACCGCGACGTCGGCGCGGCCGGTATAGCTGAAGGCACACACCTTCGTCTGCTTGAGATCGAGATGCTTGACTCGCTCGAAGTACTCCTCGTCCTTGGGGTTCGAGCCCGGCCAGCCACCCTCGATGAAATGAACGCCCAGGTCATCGAGGAGCCTGGTGATCTTCAGTTTGTCCTCAACTGAGAGCGAGATGCCCTCGCGTTGAGTCCCATCACGAAGCGTTGTATCGTACAGGACGATGCTCATGGTAGATGGCTCCTTGCTGCGAAACGAGATGCGGGAAAGGTGAAGCCAGAGAAGGGACGAGCCTTCGAGTCACATTTCCCGGTGCCCTTTCACCCGAGAGTGGGCGGAAAGCAAAAAACACGACCCGGTTCACGGCCCGGCCGTCAGGCGCCAACACCAATCGCCTGGGCGACGGCGCATCGTTGAACCGTCGCCCAGGTATCCTCCAACTGGCTCATCAACACGTGCTGATAAAAACTCATCAGTGCTCCCAGCTCCCTGCAACTTGAGGCTGCAGCGCCGCCACGACGGCATCTCCCATGCCAGCCGTAGTGACAGTTGTCTCGCCTGGGCGGGCCAGGTCGGGGGTGCGGTAGCCGGCGGCGAGGACGGCCGCCACCGCGCGCTCGACTGCCGCCGCTTCTCCGGCCAACCCGAGGGAGTGACGCAGCATCATCGCCGCGCTCAGGATCATCGCCAGCGGGTTGGCGATGCCCCGGCCGGCGATATCGGGCGCCGAGCCATGAATCGGTTCGTAGAGTCCCGGCGTGCCGGGCGCTCCCAGGCTGGCGCTGGGCAGCAGCCCCATCGAACCGGCGATCTGGCTGGCCTCGTCGGTCAGGATGTCGCCGAACATATTCGACGTCACCATCACATCGAACGTGGTCGGGCGGCGAATCAGGTGCATGGCGGCCGCATCCACCAGGATATGTTCGACCTCAATGTCCGGAAACTCCTCTCGCATGACCCGGCTCGCCACCTGGCGCCAGAGGCGGCCGGTGGCCAGCACGTTGGCCTTGTCCACCGAGGTCAACTTCTTCCGCCGCGCCCGGGCCATCTCGGCAGCCAGACGGACGACCCGCTCGACCTCGGCTTCAAAGTAGAGTTCGGTGTCGTAGGCGTAGCGCGACTTGGGAAAGCGGGCCTTCAGCGCCGCGGGGACCGCGGCCGGCTCTGCGTCCGCCTCGCCCCCATCTTTGCGGGGTCCAAAGTACAGGCCGCCGGTCAGCTCGCGGATCACCACGATGTCGGTGCTCTCGACGATCTCGGGCCGGAGGGGCGAGGATTGCGCCAGGAAAGGGGTCACCTTCACCGGGCGGATGTTGGCGAAGAGCCCGAGTTCCTTGCGGATCTTGAGCAAGCCCTGCTCCGGGCGAACCTTCGCGGCCGGGTCGTCCCATTTCGGCCCGCCGACGGCCGCCAGAAGGACGGCGTCGCCGGCCCGCGCCTGCCTGAGGGTCTCATCCGGGAGCGCCGTGCCGTAGACATCGATGGCATTCCCACCGATCGGCGCCTCGTGGAAGGCAAAACGATGCCCCCCGGCGGCGGCGACCGCCTTCAGCACCTTGAGGGCTTCGACCATGACCTCCGGGCCGATGCCGTCGCCGGGGAGTACAGTGATGGTTGCGTTCATGCAGCATTGTCTCTCTATCAAGTTGCAGGTTCGCTCATCTCATATGGAAGAAGGTGTCCCG
>DOUV01001042.1:4968-5172 GCA_003520455.1 Chloroflexota bacterium
TGTCCCGCCAGGACCCCTTCGGAAAGGAGGCGCGTGCTGCGTGAGGCGTGAGGAAAGGCATCACGCCTCACGCAGCACGGATCACGTTAGCCTGCTGGCAGATCGATGGAGCTCGCGCACGGGACTCCCATATGAGCGGACAGGTTAAAAGTTAAAGGTTGAAGGTTCTGGTTTGCGAAGTTGAAGGTTGTAGGCCCACAACCT
>DOUV01001042.1:5188-5569 GCA_003520455.1 Chloroflexota bacterium
CCTTCAACCGAGGAGTGCCGGGATGTCGGCGATCGAATCGACGACCGCATCCGGGACGACGCCCCGCTGGAGGTCGCCGGGCCGAAATTTTCCGGTCCGGACCAGGACGCCGACCAGCCCCACAAGCTGGCCGGCGCCGATGTCGCTGACCACATCGTCACCGACCATCGCGATCTCGGCCGGATCGAGGCCCAACTGTTCGATCCCCGTCTGGAAAAAGGTGGGGGAGGGCTTCCCGACGATGGTGGCCGATTTGCCACTGGCGAACTCCAACGCCTTGACGAAGGCCCCAGCGTCGAGCCGCAGGCCGTCGGGGGCTTGCCAGTAGCGGCTCAGGCCGAGGCCGATGAGCCCGGCGCCGCTGTGGAGCTGGCGGAAGGC
>DOUV01000159.1 GCA_003520455.1 Chloroflexota bacterium
ACGCGAGTCGCCCGCGACTGCATCGCCAATGGCCAGGGCATCGACCAGGCGGCGAGCCAGGGAGCCGCCGGCCGAAGTGAAGTGTTCCACCATCGCCTGGCATCCCTCCCCACCCAAGAGCATGTTGCCCTGCGCAGCGCACCGCTCGCCGGTCACACCCCCGGCCCAGAAGCCGCACTTCGAGCCCGTGTAGCTGGCAACACCCCCTTGCCGGTCGATCACGGCCATTTGGCGCAGGTCGCGATGAGGATCTTTGGCCATCAGCCGGTCGACGACCTCTGCGGCGCTCAGCCCGCACCGCAAGAGGTCCACTCCCTCGGGCCCGTTGCGCGCGTTCAGATGAGCCTGCAGCACCACGCCGCCGGCATCGCCCGCGCCCCAACAGGTCCGCGCGCCGACTGCCAGAAACTTCGAAGCGATGGCGATACCCCAGGCCGGTACCACAGGATCATAGCCAACAATCGAATAGGTTGTGACGAGAGGACCTGGCGCGTTCACTGTCTCGTGTTTCCTTTCTCCCATGACGGCCCTTGGCCGCTCCCACACTCCGGGATGGCGAGGGGTACCCTGGCGCGGGAAGCGGCGAGCGTGTTGTCGCCCGCTCGTGAGCGGTGTGGTTGAGAACAGCGAACGTGCTCTCGCGCTGCCTGCAACTCGTGCAGCCGCCGATTCCGCGCGCCGTCGCCACCGCGCGAGTCGCTCACGACGATTTCAGGTGCCCCGCCCCTGACAGCAGCTCACCGGGTAAAGTCGAATCGTGCACAACCGGGGTGGCCTGACTCGTCCGATCGCTTACGGCGTATTGGCCCAGCGCTCGCTCGTTGCCAGCACGATCATGATCCAGTGCACCTGATACGCCTCGAGAAAGTCCCGGCAGGTGTAGCCACACGCGCGGCTATCGAGCCGCTCGGCGCCGGGGATCATCGCCGCAGCGTCGGCCATGGCGGTGTCAAAGAAGCGCATCTCAAGCCGGATAGGAGGCTCGTACCGGGTCGGCGGCATGTCGTCGAGGCGATCCAGCGCTCGCATGGTGGCCTCGCGAATCAGCGCGTGTGCCTTGGGTGGCGGCAGGATTTTGGCAGAGTAGGTGCCAATCGCTTCCATGACGGCCGCCGTTTCGATGTGCGGCATCCGCTCTTGCGCCTCGGCGACGGCGGTGGCATCGCCCGAGACCATCGCGACCGGCACGCCGAACTCGCCGGCAATGGCAGCATTGATGTCGATCTCACCGACCGGCTCGCCGTTCACCCGCACCTCGGAGACGACCCCGCTGTTCGTGGTGTGGTTCAAGACCCCCAACGATCCGGCCCGCGCGTGAAATCCCACCATCAGCACGGCGTCGAAGGTCTCGTCGATCCCTTGCATCTGTCCCAACCGCCGATTCTGGCGCCCCCACACCAGCGTCGCCTCCGGGTGGAGCAAATCCAGAATGACATTCCGGCCATTGCTGTGTCCATCACAAACCAACACTTCCGTCGCGTCCATGTCGACGGCTCCCTGGACGGCGGCGTTGATATGCTCGGTCATCCACTTGCGGGCCTCGTAGTGCCGGCGTCCATCCCAGCCGGTATGTTCGCGATGGACGACGCCGCTCACGCCTTCCATATCCGAGGCGATGAAGATTTTCACTATACTCCTCCGAAGAAATAGGCCACCGCGCGTCCCGGCGCCCACAGCCGGTGGAACGGACGGATCAGTCGCGGAGCCTGGGGGGCCACGCCGTGTGCTGCGTGATGGGCCCTGGATTGACGGTCCCGACGAACGACGGATCAGTCGCGGAGCTTGGGGTCCATGACGTCGCGCAACCAGTCGCCCAGGAAGATAATCCCCAGCACCGTGTAAGAGATCGCAAGGCCAGGGAAGACGGCCATCCACCAGGCAGAGGCAAGGTATTCCCGCCCATCTGCGATCATCAGGCCCCACGTGACCGTCGGGGGCTGCACGCCGAGGCCAAGATAGCTGAGCGCCGACTCTGCCAGGATCGTACTGGAGACGTTGAGCGTTGCCAGCACGATAATGGAGGCAAAGGTGTTCGGTAAGATCTCCCGAAAGGCAATTCGCAGGTCCGATGAACCGATCACCCGGGCGGCCAGCACGTATTCCCGTTCACGGATCGACAGGGTCTCGCCGCGCACGACCCGCGCGTAGCTCGCCCAGCCCGTGAACCCGAGAACGAGGATGATGGTCAGCAGGCTGGGGCCGAGCACCCCGATGACCGACAGGACCAGGATGATGAACGGAATCGAGAGGAAGATATCAATAAAGCGACTGATCACGGTATCGATCCGCCGGCCATAGAAGCCGGCAATGAGGCCCATAGCAGCGCCGGCAGTTCCGCTCACGAGCACGGCTGAGACGCCGATAATCACCGAGATCCGGCTCCCAACGAGCACGCGACTGTAGATATCCCGTCCCAACTGATCCGTCCCCAAGATATAGGCCGGATTGCTTCCCTCCATCCAGACCGGCGGCAGCAGCCGCTCCCGGCGGTGGTGTTGGGTCGGGTCGTGACGGGCGAGGATCGGCGCCGCCAGGGCAACGAACAAAACAGTCGCTACCATGACTGTGCCGACGATGCCTACCGGGCTTCGGCGCCACCGGCCAACCATGCGCTCCCACCGGCGCCTGCGCAGGCGCCCTATCTCGAGAACGGCGGCGCGCGCCTTATGCTCTTGTGCGACCGATGTCGCCATATTGATCCCACTCCAGATCACGAATAGCGGATACGCGGGTCGAGAAAGGAGTAAACAACATCAACCACGAGGTTGGATCCCATGATAATCAGGGACGTGACAAGGAGACCCGCCTGGACAACCGAATTGTCACGGGTATAGATAGAATTGACCATGAGGCGTCCCATCCCGGGCCAGGCGAAGACCTGTTCTACGATCACTGCACCACCCAACAGGAAGCCGATATTCAGACCCAACACCGTAACGACGGGGATGAGAGCGTTCCGGAGGGCATGCCGAAAGATGATCGTCCGTTCCCGCAGACCCTTGGCGCGCGCCGTAGTAATATAATCCTCGCGGATGACTTCCAACATCGACGAGCGGACCAACCGGGTCAGGGTGGTAATCAGCCCCGTGGAGAGCGTCAGCGCAGGCAAGATGAGATACTTAAAAGATGGTTCGCCGGAAATGGCGCCCGTTCCGGAGACCGGCAACCAGCGCAGGGTCACCGCGAACAGCAAAATGAGCATAATGCCAAGCCAGAAGCTCGGCACTGCGCGCCCTCCCACCGAGAGGGCGGTGACCACGAAGTCGATGGCTGAGTTTCGTTTCAAGGCTGAAATAATGCCGAGCGGGAACGAAACGAGAATGCCGAAGAGCAGCGCTGTGACGCCGAGCTGAATTGTTCGGGGCAGTGCTGCTTTCACCAGATCCCACGCCGGTTGGCGATTCACGAAGGAGCGACCGAAATCACCACGGATGGCACGGCGGAGAAACTCGACGTACTGGATATACACCGGCCTGTCGAAGCCATACGCCACACGCACCGCCTGAATCTGCGCCTCGGTGTAATAGTCCGGCACCATCTGTAACACCGGATCCCCTTTGAGACGAATCAGAAAAAATACAATCACCGTAACCCCAAAGAGGACAGGAATCATCTGCATGATGCGCCGCATGATATACTTCGCCATTCACTTCCCTCAGCTTTCCACCTGGCAGGCGACCGTAGTCGGCGGGCGAAGGGCCAGTTCTGTCACCCTACTCCGATCCATCTGTCCAATCTCACGGCGTGAGAGAGAGCACGTCGCAGGGAGCGAGGCGAGGAGAAGACATTGTTTTCTTCGCTGACAAACACACACGGCTGAAGACCCGTTGCGACGTGCTCCTTCCATGAACGTGAGAGCCGGGGAAGATGTGCGGTTTCTCATTTGGACGGGAGTAGGATGAGAATACGGTTCACGCCAGTGCAGCCGGAGAGACATATCAGCGAAATGAAATGCCTCTCCGGTTCTGCAATTATCGACCTTCAAGCCTTTCAGGCACTGGAAGAGGTGCGCTCTCCATGCGAACGTGACAAACAGTCGGGCACCCGGCCCTCAGTGCCGAACCGGCACGACACTAATCGGTGAAGTGTGCGTTAAGCAGGAGCATCATGCCGTCGGGGGACGGCGTCCAGTCGATAGTCTTACGAATACCCATAGCATCGGGCATGTGAAAGAGCGGGATCGCAATGTACTGCTCGGCGACGAGCTGGGCGTACTCGGCCACAATCTTGCAACGTTCTTCCGGATCCATTGTCGTATTGGCCTTTTCCGCCAGTTCGTCGATCTCGGGGACTGAGGCACGGGTCCGGGGAATTGACCGCTTGCCGAATTGCGAGTCATAGTTGAGGATGTAGATCCACGGATCCGTGATGCGATTTCCAAGGCTCTCGAGCATCAACTCTTCGTTGTGATCACGGTAGGTCCCCTCGAGAAACGTCGTGCCCTCTTCAAGCTTGAGCTCAACCTGGAAGCCTATTTCATCCAGCATCGCGGCGACTGTCTCAGCAATTTCCTTCTGTCCGATATATTGACCCTCGAGAGAGCCATGAACCGTGATGAGCGGACCACCTGGCACATCGGGATAACCCGCTTCTTGCATCAACTGCTTCGCCTTTTCGGGGTCATAGGGGTTGACATTATAAAGAGGCGGGTCGACCTGATCCCAGCACGGAAGCGGTGGTGTCAGGCGCGTGAGGGTCGGGACCCCATGGCCGCCGATCAGATCGATCAATTCCTGCCGGTCAATGGCATAGCTGATAGCGGCTCGGATCGGCAGGAGCTCCGTTGCGACTCCGTCTACCCCTTCCGGCGGACTATTGGCAACCGTCAATTGGTAGACGCGGTCGGTCAGGTAATGGTTCAGCTCCAGGTTGGGGTCAGCCTCGACCCGCTCCCAATCCTGCGGCGAGATCCCCGTGACGATGTCGGCGCCACCGGTAAGCAATTCGGCAACGCGGGTCGAAGGCTCGGGGATGACGCGGAAAACCAATTCGTCGATCTCCGGCCTGCCGCCCCAATAGTCGTCATTGGCGACCATCCGGGCGAAGGATTCACGGTCGTACTCAACAAGCTTGAAGGGCCCTGTGCCCATGCCGTGGTTGGCCAGAGCGTCCATCCCAACTTCTTCAACATACTTTTTGGAGACAACACCACATCCGGTACTGCCGAGCTTGCTTAAGAAGGCGGGTTCAGGGTAGGGTGTCTCGATCTCGATGGTATAGTCATCGATGATGCGGACTTCTTTGACGAAAGACCATTGATCGTGGACGATGAATTGCTCTCGGGTTCCATTAATGATGCGGTCGATGGAGAACTTGGCGTCCTCGGCCGTAAAGGGGTAGCCATTGTGAAACTTGACACCTTTGCGGAGCTTCAGGCGCCAGGTCGTGGGGGCAGTGTTCTCGAAGGATTCAGCCAGCCACCCCTTAATCTCGCCCGTCTTCCGGTCCGCAAAGACGAGGCAATCGTAGACATTCATCTCGATCCACTCAGACGCGGTAATCCATCCGACCGGTGGATCCCAGTTCTCGACGCCGGAACCCTGCGCCACGACGACGCGACGTATTTTCGCTTCCGGGGGCGAGGTCGGTTCTGCCTGAGCGGCCGGGGGCGAGGTCGGTTCTGCCTGAGCGGCCGGGGGCGAGGTCGGTTCTGC
>DOUV01000437.1:0-28839 GCA_003520455.1 Chloroflexota bacterium
ACCAATTCGCCAACAGGATCTTGATATTTCTGTAAAAGTGGCGCGTACGCGCCACTTTTACAGAAAGTGAGATACGCCATCTTCCCGCGCACGGCCGAGCTCACAAGGATCGGAGCGAATCGGGCCCCATTCTAACCTGGAATCGGTGGCGTTCCAAGTACGCCGGTCAGGGGGTCGTAGGGGCGGCCGGCTGATGCGTGCACCGATTGCTCATGGTGAGCGTTGAAAAACGTGAAACGGAACACCAGGTAATCTACGGTACCAGAATTCTGGCAAGAGTGTCATCTTTTAGCCGACCGACTTCGAGGGCCGCTCATCTGTCTCAGTGCGGCCCTGGCCTGAAATCGATGGCAAATTGACAATCTGCACGGTGGGAGTAGACTTGCACATGTTGTGACAATCGAAGAAGGCCGAATCCCAACTTTTGGGAGCGGAGGACCCAGTCAGTGGGGTGAATCTCGCCAGCCGAGACGAGCAGCTTCCAGCTCGAACCCGCCAGCTAACTTCGCAGGCGCCGGGAGCGACACGAGTGCGTGTTATGAGACCGCGGCGCTGGCCGCGGTTTTTTTATTCAGTCTGTTCCAAAGGATAGAGTTCTATGAGTCTTGCCAGCCTCAAACGTTTTCTGATCGGTGAGCCCTTTCCAACGAGTCGTGAGATTCACGAGCGTCTGGACAAGTTCCGGGCCCTCGCCGTCTTCGCCTCTGACCCGATCAGTAGTAACGCCTATGCCACTGAGGCCATCATGCACATCCTCATTCTCTTGGGCAGCGCGGCACTGGTGTTGACGCTGCCGATTGCACTGGGGATTGCGGTGTTGGTCTTGCTGGTCGCCTTCAGCTACATTCAGACGATTCTGCACTACCCGGAAGGCGGTGGAGCCTACACCGTTGCGAAGGATAATCTCGGGACATTCCCCTCCTTGCTGGCCGGGGGGGCATTGCTCACCGATTACGTGTTGACGGTTTCCGTTTCAGTCGCGGCCGGGATACGCGCCATTACCTCGGCCTTCCCCGGGCTGCACGACGAGCGCGTGCTCCTGGCCCTGGCCGCGATCGCGCTCATTACCCTGGCAAACCTGCGCGGTGTGCGCGAGAGCGGCACCCTCTTCGCGTTCCCGACTTACGCCTTTGTCGGTGGAGTACTGCTGGTGGTGGTGGTTGGACTCGCGCGCTATTTCGGACTCCTCGGAGCGGCGCCGCTGAGCCCCATGACGCAAACAGTCGAGGCCGTCGAGCCGATCGTCGGCTTTGCCTACATCTGGCTGCTCCTGCGAGCGTTCGCTGCCGGCTGCACGGCGCTGACCGGGATTGAAGCGATCAGTAACGGCGTCCAGGCCTTCAAGCCGCCGGAGTCAAAAAACGCGGCGATCACCATGGTGGCGATGGCCGCGACCGCGATGACCCTCTTTATCGGCATCTCCTTCCTGGCCACGCACCTGCAACTGATCCCGGAAGAGAGTGGTGAGAGTATTCTCTCGAAGCTGACCCGCGCCGTCACCGGGACTGGCGTGCTCTACTATTGGGTTCAGATCTTCACGATGCTGATTTTGGTGCTCGCCGCCAACACCGGCTACCAGGATTTCCCCCGGCTCAGCTCGTTTCTGGCCAAAGACGGCTTTTTGCCTCGCTGGCTGATGAACCGGGGTGACCGGCTGGTCTTTAGTTCCGGCATCCTGGTGCTGGCGACTCTGGCAGCGCTGCTCGAAATCGTCTTTCAAGCGGACGAGATTCGGATGCTGCCGCTGTACGCCATCGGCGTATTCGTCAGCTTCACCCTCTCACAAGCAGGGATGGTGCGGCTGATGGGGAAAATTGCGCGAGTGCCCCCGGGAGAGACCCTGCAGACCGGGGCGACGACGATCCATTATGAGAGCGGCTGGTGGTGGAAACGGGCGGTAAACACAGTCGGTGCGGTCACCACCTTTATCGTTCTGATCGTGCTGATCGCGACCAAATTCCACGAGGGTGCCTGGATCGTCGTACTGGCGATTCCCTTCTTGATCTGGTTATTCCACTCTGTGAAAGCGCACTACGCCCACGTGGCCGGAGTCTTGTCCACCAATGCGCTCGCAGTCGAGGAGCTGGCGGATGTCGCGGATATCGTCATTGTCCCGATCGCCGATGTGCACCGCGGAACGCTCCGCGCGCTCAAGTATGCCAGGCGGCTCTCGAACAACGTCCGTGCCGTCAGCGTGGTGACGAGTCAAGAAGGCAAGGAGCGTCTGCAACGGCGATGGAACCGCTTCCCGGAGATCACACGGGGAATCGAATTGGTGCTGATCCCGTATGACTTTCGCGATATTCTCGTACCCCTGGTGGACTACATCGAGCGGGTCAACGACGCAGAGTACCCGAACCAGCTCGTGACGGTTGTCATTCCGGAATTCGTACCGGCCTCGATTGGGGCACAGCTCTTGCATAACCAGACGGCAAACCTCCTACGATTTCGCCTTCGTGGTCGCCCAGATGTTGTCGTTATTGACATACCGTACCATATCTAGAGTGCGGGTCAAGAAGTCAGACTTCCGAAGTCTGGTGGGGACCGTACTTGTCCAAAGCGCGCTCCGACGACGGTGATCGAGGCGGGCACCGGCTGCGAACAAGACTTCGGAAGTCTTTTCCCGCCCCCTGCGGGATGACTTGAGCGATGCGCCAGGGGCACGTGCGCGGGTTGGCCGGTGGAGGGATCGGGCCCCGTCCCTGGCGGGCCAGGCGCGAACGGCTGGCCCGCTATCGCGAGCGAAACAGGGACCGGCAACCCGGCACCTTAGCCCTCGACCTCGACGCGCTCGTGGCCGTTGCGGCTCGCCGGGACCGGCTGCTCCTCGCGGCGGAACTGGCTCATGTAGAGATCGTAGTAGGCGCTGCGCCGCGCCAGCAGTTCAGCGTGCGTCCCGCGCTCGACGATCTGCCCATGCTGCAGGACCAGCAGCTGATCGGCGTGGCGGATCGTGCTGAGCCGGTGTGCGATCACGAAGCTCGTGCGTCCGGCCAGCAGCGTCTCCAGCGCCTGTTGGATGAGCCGCTCGGTGCGAGTGTCCACGCTGCTGGTGGCCTCATCCAGGATCAAGATCTGGGGGTCCGCCAGCGCCGCGCGGGCGATGGCGATCAATTGGCGCTGTCCCTGGCTCAGGCCGCCACCACGCTCCCCGAGCACCGTCTGGTAGCCTTGCGGCAGCCGCTCGATGAAGCTATCGGCGTGTACCAGCCGTGCGGCCGCGATGACCTCCTCGTCGGTTGCCTCCGGACGGCCATATCGGATGTTGTTCATGACGGTATCGCTGAAGAGGAAGTTGTCCTGCAGCACGATTCCGATCTGGTGGCGCAGGCTCTCGGTCGTCACGTCGCGCACATCAATCCCGTCGATGGTTACGGCGCCGCCGGTGACATCGTAGAATCGGGGAATCAGATTGATAATCGTGGTCTTGCCTGCTCCCGTCGGGCCGACGATGGCGACCATCTGGCCCGGCAGCGCCTCGAGGGTGATTCCGCGCAGCACGGGCTGGCCCAGCTCATACTCGGCGTACACATCGTGGAAGACGACGTGCCCCTGGATGGGCGGCATGCGTCCGGCGTCGGGCCGGTTCCGAATCTCGGGGATCTCGTCGAGGAACTCGAAGATACGCTCCGCCCCGGCTACCGCGCTCTGCAGGTTCGTCCAGAGCACCGAGATCTGCTGCACCGGCTGGTTGAGGCGCTGGACGTAGCCAAGGAAGGTCACGACGAGGCCCAGGGTGAAGACCGTTCCGAAGACCGGGGTGCCACGCAGCGCCCAGATCCCCCCAACCCCCACGATGATGGCGATCGCCAGGAAGTTCAGGAACTCCAGAGCCGGCGCCAGGGCGCTGGTGAAGCTGACGGCGCGAATGTTGGCCGCGCGGTTGGCCGCGTTGGTGCGGCGGAAGTTCTCGATGTTCTCATCTTCACGACTGAAGGCCTGGACCTCGCGGACGCCCGCGATGCTCTCTTGCAGGTCGGCGTTGACCGAACCCATCTCCAACCGGCTGCGGCGGAAGGCCTTGCGCGCCTGGCCGGAGAGATACAGCGTCGCAGCGATCATCAGCGGCAGCACGCTCAGCGCGAGCAGGGCGTAGACCACGTTCTCGCTCAGCATCGCGACGATCAGCCAGCCGATCAGCAACGCCCCGCTGGTGACCTGCACCAGGCCAAAGCTCATCGCCTGCTGGATCGTGTCAGCATCGTTGGTGAGCCGGCTCATCACGTCGCCGGCCTCGTGCCTGGTGTAGTAGCCCAACGAGAGCCGGTGGATCTGGGCGAAAATCTCTTTGCGTAGCGTCGTCAGCACATGCTGTCCGGCCCACGACATCAGGTAAAACATCAGCCCGCCGACGGCAGCCCCCGAGACGTAGAGCCCTACGACCAGGAGGATCAATCGCCCCAAGCCGGCGACATTGGGAGCGGGTTGGGCGGTAAAGGTGCAGTTCTGCACCGACTGGGCCGTGACGTTGATATAGCAATCGACCGCCTGCCCGATAAGCCAGGGCGCAGTCA
Source organism: Chloroflexota bacterium (assembly GCA_003520455.1). The sequence goes on from DOUV01000437.1 coordinate 4,515, forward strand.
CCTGGGTCCAGGCACTGTAGACAATCAGGCCCGCCACGACCAGGAGCACGAGCCAGTAGGGCCGGAAGTAGCCTACCAGTCGCCCGAGTGTCGTACCGACCGCCCGCGGCTTGCTCGTCTCCTGGCCCATCATCCGCTGGTGGCCACCCATCATCATGGCTGTACTCCTCTCTCGCCTTCGACCTCGAGCAGCGGCTCACCCTCGGCCCCCGCGCCGGTCTCCGCGGCGTCTCCCACCAACTGGGAGTGGTAAATCTCGGCGTAGATCGGGCTCGCCTCCAACAGTTCCTCGTGCGTCCCGCGGGCCACGATGCGGCCGCGATCGAGGACCAGGATCTGGTCGGCGTTGAGCACCGTGCTGATGCGTTGTGCGATTACGAAGCTGGTGCGCCCCTGCATCAGGCGGTCGAGCGCTTCCTGGATCAAGGCCTCAGTCGCTACATCGACCGCTGAAGTCGAGTCGTCCAGGATCAGGATGCGCGGGTTGAGCAGCAGCGCGCGGGCAATGGCGATGCGCTGTTTCTGTCCGCCACTCAAGGTCGTGCCGCGCTCCCCCACGGGCGTATCGTATCCTTCTGGGAAGCTCATGATGAAGTCATGGGCGCGGGCCGCCCGGGCGGCAGCAATGATCTCGTCCATCGTGGCATCGGTCCGGCCAAAGGCGATGTTGTCACGGATCGTCCCGCTGAAGAGTGTCGTCTCCTGCAGCACGATTCCGATCTGGCGGCGCAGACTCTCGATCGTCACGTCGCGCACGTCGATCCCGTCGATCAGGACCGCGCCCTCGCTGGCGTCGTAGAAACGCGGGATCAGGTTGATAATTGTCGTTTTTCCTGAGCCGGTCGCGCCCAGCAGCGCCACTGACTGGCCTGGTTCGGCCACGAAGCTGACGTCCTTCAGGATCGGCTCGCCGCTCTGGTAGTAGCGGAAGGTGACGTCGCGAAACTCCACGCGCCCCTGGATCTCGCCCAGGGCCACCGCCCCCGGCCGGTCGACGACCTCATTCGTGGCGTCGAGAATCTCGAAGATGCGCCCGGCCGAGGTGTTGGCCTGCGACATCAGCGAGATGATGAAGCCGAGCTGGCCGATGGGCAGAAAGGCGTAAATCAGGTAGAGCGAGAACTTTTGCCACTCGCCGAGCGTCAGGGTTCCGCCGATGATCTGCTTACCACCAAAGTAGAGCACGGCCGCCTGCCCGAGGTTGGCCGTCAGGAAGACCACCGGAAAGAGAAAGCTGAAGATCCGGCTCACTGTGAGTTGCTGGTTCATCAGCGAGTCGGCCGCTGCGTTAAAGGTCACCTTCTCGCGCGGTTCCTGCACGAACGCTTTGACCACCTTGATACCGGCCAGGTTCTCCTGCAAGATCGTGTTGAGTCGCGAGAGGCGCCGCTGAACCTCGCCGAAGAGCGGCTGGGTGATCGCGCCGAAGATCATGAACAGGACAATCGCAACCGGCAGGATCGGCAACACCACCAGGGTGAGCCGTGCGTTGGTGAGGAAGAGGACGATCAGGATGCCCACCAATAGCGCCACGGCCTGCATTGCGATCACCAGTCCCTGGCCGAGGAAGAGGCGCGCCTTCTCGACATCGTCGGTGGCGCGGACCATTAACTGCCCGGTCTGGTTGCGATCGTGGTAGCTGAAGGAGAGCCGCTGGACCTTCTCGAAGAGCTCGTTGCGCAGATCGTAGGCAACATTCTGCGAGGAGCGTTCCGCCAGATAGCCCTGCAGGAAGACGAAGACCCCGCGAACCACAGCAAAGACCGCGATTGTGCCCATTGCCGCCCAGATCGCGTGTTCGTCCACCGACCGTCCGCTGAACTTTGCCTGGGCCCCCTTGACGACGGCGTCAAGGATATTCTGTACCAGTTGGGGAATGGCGAGCTGACCCAGCGTTGCGATCAAGACCGCCGCATAGGTCGCGGCCGCCAGCTTCCAGTTGAGGAACAGATAGCCGATCGCGCGCCGCAGACCGCCGTTTCTCGGCCCGCTCGATCGGGGCCGGTTACCTCGTCGTCGCATGGTTTTCCCTCGTCCCTCGCCGGCGGGCGGCCACGACGCGCGCTACGCCCGCCAACGCTGTTCCCAGCCCGGCCTGTTCCGCGGGAGTCAATTCCGCCAGAGTCTCGGCCAGGTGCTTGATACTCCGCTCCGACATCGTGTTCCAGACCGCCTCACCCTCCGGCGTGAGCCGCAAGATCACCTGCCGCCGGTCCCCGGGATCACGCTCGCGGAGAACCCAGCCCCGCTCAACGAGCGTCGAAATCAGGCGCGACATCGTCGGCGCCGACACCTCGTGCAGCGTGGCCAACTCGCTGAGAGAGCGCGGCCCGCGGTGCAGGGCGGCCATCGTACGGAACTGGGCCATCGTCACCAGCCGGTGAACCGCATCCATACAGCGCAACTCGGCGCTGATCCCGTGCAGGAGGCGCGGGACGACCTCGAGGAAGCGCCGCGCCAGCTCCTGCTGTTGTTCAGGTAGGCTCATGTTCAATTCCATTGCACTACTAAAAATTAGTAGTAGTAAATATATTCAGGCCGCGGGGAAAGTCAAGCGCTGGCAGGATGGGTCGCAGGGCGGTGTCACAGTCCCCAGGGTGTCATGCTGAGCAATGCGCTCGCGGAGCGAAGCATCTCTTTCTGCGGCGTCGGAGACCCTTCGCTCCAGATCCTTCGCTCCGCTCAGGACTCCGCTCAGAGCCTGCCCCTTCGTTCCACTCAGGGCAGGCTCTGAGTGGAACGAAGGGGTGACAGGGGTGTGACTTTGACACAGCCCTGAGGATGGGTCGCCGGATGGTGGAGCGTCCGTCAAGCCCCGGGCGGTAGCTCGGCACAAACAGATCCTGGTGGCGAAATCATCTCCAGGGAAGGCGAGTTGTTCGTAGTGCGCGCTTCAGCGCGCTGAAGCGCGCACTACGAACAGACACCCGCCACTCGCACCAATTCGCCAACAGGGTCCAAACACGCGGTGGGTTGAGGCGGAACGGAAAACCAGCCCCAGCCGGGGTAAGGCTGGGCCGGAGTCTCTCTGCTACCGTTGGAAGATGAAGAGCCCTGCGTCCGAGGTGGCAGGCACGCGCTGGCGTAGAGCAGAAACGACGGCTGGCGAGTTCGTGAACCTTCGTTCCGAATTGGAACTACGCCCGCACGTAGCCCACACCGACGGCACCGGGGCCAGCATGCGCGCTCAGTGCAGGGCCAGCCAGGGTAACGATGAGTGGCGCCGGTGTGTAGGGTTGGATCATGCCGGCGAGAATCGCGGCCTGCTCCGGGGCTCGGGCGTGTACCACGCCGAGGCCGTGCAGGGGAGCGTCCGCTGCGACGCGGTTGCGAAGCCAGGCCAGGGCTCGCGATCGGGTGCGGACCCGCCCGGCGAGCTCGATGCGGTTGTTCGCGACGACCACAATCGGCTTGATATCCAACAGACCGGCCAGCATTTCGGTGACCCTGTTGGCACGTCCACCGCGCCGGAGGTACTCGAGCGTATCGAGCATAGCGTACAGGGCTGCTTGTGAGCGAAGACGCTCGCCGAGAGCCACCAACTCATCCAGGGTGGCGCCGCGCCGGCCTGCGCGAGCGACGAGAATCACGATCCAGCCCAGTGCCAGGGAGGTGGTTTCACTGTCAAGGACTGTGACGGGCAGGGGCGCCGCCTCGGCAGCCAGGCGCGCTGCGTTGCAGGTGCCGCTGAGCTCGCTGGCGACGTGGATGCTGAGGGCTGTGGCGGCGCCACGGGCGTGGGCGTTCTGGTACACCGCGTCAGGACACCGACTGCGGTGGGGTGGGCTGTTGCTCCGATCATTCCTCACTTCCCATGGCCGTAAGGGTCCCCCTCTCTCAACAACGATCTGAGCTGCAGCGTAGACGAAGTGCCCTCTCCGTTCGCCACCAATGCCAACAGCGCGGGACAGCGTGGTTGTTTCGCGGTGAAGCGCGGCGCAGTCGCGCCGCGCTTCACCGCGGGTCTTCGATGCGCATGCCACTCACACTGGCGCAGGCGTTGGCCCCGCGGTTATCACCTCATCCGGGACCCGCTCCTCGAACTGTTTAAAATTATCCGCAAACATCACCGCGAGTGTGCGGGCCTGCGCATCATATGCCGCGGGATCGTCCCAGGTATTGCATGGGATCAGGACATCGGCCGGGACGCCGGGGCATGTCGTCGGCACCTGCACGCCGAAGACCGGATCAACGATGTATTCGACATTTTCCAACTCGCCGTTGAGGGCCGCACTGACCATCGCCCGCGTATAGGCAATCTTCATCCGGCTGCCGACACCGTAAGGGCCGCCGGTCCATCCCGTATTGATGAGCCAACAGGTAACGTTGTGTTCGGTGATCTTCTTTCCCAACAGTGAAGCATATACGCTCGGTCGTTGGGCCATAAACGGCGCTCCGAAGCAGGCGCTGAAGGTCGCCATCGGTTCGGTGACCCCCCGCTCCGTGCCGGCCACCTTGGCCGTGTAGCCCGAGAGGAAGTGATACATCGCCTGCTCCGGCGTCAACCTCCCTATCGGCGGGAACACCCCGAAGGCGTCCGCCGTCAAGAAGATCAGGTTCTTCGGGTGATCGCCTCGACCGCTGCGGGTCGCGTTGGGGATATGCGAGATCGGGTACGCGGCCCGGGTATTCTCCGTGAGGGAGGCATCGTCCAGGTCCAGGCGCCGCGTGTTCACGTCGATGCCGACGTTTTCCAAAATCGTCCCGTAGCGCCGGGTCGTCTGGTAGATTTCGGGCTCCGCTTCGGGCGACAGGCGGATCACCTTGGCGTAACAGCCGCCCTCGAAGTTGAAGATACCGTTGCTGCTCCAGCCGTGCTCGTCGTCGCCAATCAGCGTTCGGGAGGCGTCGGCGGAGAGCGTCGTCTTGCCGGTGCCACTCAGCCCGAAAAAGAGCGCGACGTCGCCCTCCGGCCCGTAGTTGGCCGAGCAGTGCATGGGCATCACATCCTCGAACGGCAGGAAATAATTCATTGCTGTGAAGACCGATTTCTTGATCTCTCCGGCGTACTCGGTGCCGCCAATGAGCACCAGGCGCTCTCCGAAGTGAACCAGGATAAAGACGTCGGAGTTGGTCTTGTCGACCTCTGGAAACGCGTGGAAGCCGGGGCAATCGATCACCACGAAGTCCGGCTCGTGTGCGGCAAGCTCATCCGGGGTGGCCTGGATGAACATGTTGCGGGCGAACAGGCTGTGCCAGGCATACTGGGTGATGATCCGCACCGGCATGCGATACTCGGGGTCGGCACCACACCAGCAGTCCTGCACGAAGACGTCTTTCCCCTGGAGGTACGAGGCCATGCGGCGACGCAATTCATCGAAGCGCTCGGGGTCAAATGGGCGGTTGACCTTGCCCCACCAAATCTTGTCGTGACTGGTTGGCTCGTCGACGATGAATTTGTCGTTGGGCGAGCGGCCGGTGAACTGGCCTGTGCGGACGACTAACGGGCCCAGGTGCGCCATAATGCCTTCTTGGCGCTTGAGCGTTTCTTCGTAGAGGGCGGGCGTCGGCAGGTTCCAGTAGACGGCCTTGAGATTCACAAGGCCTTGAGCATCGAGACCGATCTTGCTGCGGGGCCGCGGGCTGTACTCTGGCATGGCGGACACTCCTTTCTTGATGTGAGCTTATAGGTGACACGCGGCTCTGTCACGCGCCGCAGTTCACCCCGTAGACTGTACGGCGGAGAGCTTTTTCTACGTTACCGCCGCTCTCCCCTCGTAGATCATCCCCCGCGTGGCATCCAACGCCAAATCTTGCACAACGGGCAAGATGTCCAGGGTATTCTGGACTCCAGCAATGGCTGGGATGTCGTACTCGATGGCAGGAGTGGCCGCGTGGCTATTGCGGGCGCGTTCCCCGGTGATCAGGCCGGCGACGTGTTGAACGACCGGCACGAAGGTGCGATTGGGAGCTGAGACGACCAGAATCGTGTCCGGGTCGAATTCGGCTGCCGGGGTGAGCCCCCCAGCGACGATGCGCATGCGCGGGTCGACTCGGACAATAAGCTGTTTCCTACTAATATCGAGGTAAAGGAAGCTCTCGTTGCTCATTGGCGAGCCCCTGCTCGCGGGCCAGCCGGGCGGTATCGTAGGCGTACTCAAACAAGTTTGATATTTTTTCGCTCTTATTGGAATACAGTGCGCTCGGGCCGGGTCGGAGGTGCGACGCACTTGCCGAAGTGCGTCGCACCAGATCTGCGCATTGCGCTTCCGCAGTCACAGGTTAATGTTGCAATACCTCACAAGAGGCGGGGGGAAATTCGTTTTTGTGGTAGAAGCTCACGGCCGTCACTGACTTTCGTCACTCCACGGGACACGCTATGTGGCCTACCCTAAGAAGGAGAGTTCCGGCGTCTGCTCTCGCGGCCTATTCCATCAAGGCTGCGCTGCTCCCGTTCTCGTCCGATTGCTCTCTCACACGGTGAGGGCAGGCGCCCGAAGAATAGCCATTGCTGGTGGAAGCGAAAGTAGGGCCAGAAGGCGGTAGCTGAGTAAGCTGCCGGTCCACCCGAAAGGAGATGCGGGAACCATGAGGCACAAAGTCCTGATCCCGTTGGACGGTTCGGAGTTCAGCCGGCAGATTCTGCCCCACATGCAGCGCTTCCTCGGCCCCGACGGCGCCGAGTTCCTCCTGCTGCGTGTGGCACCGCTCCCAGAAGGGCTCACGGCCCCACCGCCGCGGCCGTCGGTGATAGTGGATGAGTATGTGTTGCAGGAGTACGAGTCATCCGGTCACGTCGAGCGCGCCAGGCACCCGATTGATCTCGATCGTGTCCTGGTCAGCTCGCGGGGGAGCCTTCTGGATGAGTTGCAGGGAGATGTCTCCCGCTTGTGCGAGGCCGGTTATGTTGTCACCGCCACGGTCCGCTTCGGCGATCCGGCGGACGAAATCGTGAGCGCCGCGGGCGAGGAGGGCGCGGACCTGATCGCGATGACAACCCACGGTCGCACCGGGCTCAGGCGGCTCGTCCTCGGCAGCGTCGCCGAACGTGTGCTCCATCGTGTTTCGGTCCCCGTCCTGCTGGTGCGCCCCTTTGAGCCGCCTGCTGGTGAGGCTGCTGTCTCGGAGAGTTGAGTAAATTTCCAGCGATCGGCCGCGAATGTGCGCCGGCCCGTAAGACACTGCCCGTACGCAGGGTGTAACGGTTCACCTGTGCGTCTCGTTGCTTCGCGCTCTCTCGGTTCGTGAGGGAGGTACCTGATGCCGATAGTATTTCAGGATCGAACCCAAGCGGGACGGTTGTTGGCGAGGAAGCTCGCCAGGTACGCCAATCGCCAGGACGTGCTGGTACTCGGGTTGCCGCGTGGGGGCGTGCCCGTCGCCTCGGAGGTTTCCCGAGCGCTCAACGCGATCCTGGACATTGTCGTCGTGCGTAAGCTCGGAGTACCCGGCTACGAGGAACTGGCGATGGGAGCGATCGCGACTGGCGGCACAGTCGTTCTCAACGAGGATGTGGTAAGAGGGCTCGACATCCCCGGCAGCGTGGTCGACGCAATCGCGGCAGACGAGTTAAAGGAGTTGATGCGCCGCGAGCGTGCCTACCGGGGAGATCGGCCGCTGCCCGATGTGCGCGGCCGGACGGTGATCCTCGTTGACGATGGACTCGCGACCGGCGCAAGCATGCGGGCCGCCGTTGCCGCACTGCGCCAGCAGCAACCGGCTCAGATCGTGGTAGCCGTTCCGGTGGCCACACGCGAGGGCTGCGCGACATTGGAGGCGCACGTTGATGATCTCATCTGTGTCTCGATGCCCGAACCATTCTACGCGATTGGCCTCTGGTACGAGGACTTCTCGCAAGTCACCGACGAAGAGGTGCGCGACCTCCTGCAACAGGCCAGACCGGAGTTCTCGACCAGCCCGGACCGCGGTTGACTGAGTGGATCAAACGCAACCATCGCTTCGGCACTTCACACTCGAGCCTGGCGGCTGTCATCTTCCGGAAGCGCCTTCTCCTGGGGCAATCGAGCGGCCAGCCTTTATAGAAGGAGGGCCTGCGCAATCGTGAAATAGATCAGCAAATATCCCACTCAGGGTGAAGTCCCGCCGTCGCAAAACCTGCTCTCGTTCGAACAGTGACTTTCGTCGCTTGTGGCATTGACGTTTCATTGATGCTTCAGGCAACCCCTGGCGCTACCATGAAGAGCAGGGGGTGGTCTCGCCTCTCTCCGCTTCGGCTTCGTCGCTGTTCGCATCTCACCGATCCCAGCCCCCGGCCTGGTTTTCACGAGAGCACCGAGGAGGTGGAAACATGTTTCTGGCACTTCTTCTCGTCACGTTTGCCATCGCGCTGATAATCTCATTTGTGGTCGTGCGACTTTTTGAACAACCGATTGCGAGCATCCTGGCCCGCATTATCCCGGAGGAGATGAGCAGTGCCTGGCTCCGCTATATCAAGTTCGCGATCTACGTGATGGGGGTATCAGGCGGGGTCAACATCTGGTACCTCGACCGCTATATTACGCCATCAGAGAGTGGGACGGCGCCCCTTGTCCTCAACACGAATCGCTGGATCCTGGAAATCTATAGAACAGCGCTCCAAAGCCTACAGAGTATCGCCGGGACGCTGTTGGTCTTCTTCCTCTTCGCCCTCATCGCCTACGTCATTGTACGGGCCTTCGAGCTGAGAAAGCCGGGTCAGGCTGAGCGAGAACGAGAGCGCACGACCGACGGCGCGCGGCAAGAAACCGTTTGAGTGCGTGTGAGGCTTCCCTGCTCTGTTCCCATGAGGGAAGGGCTCTTCACCAGCACCACGCCGCCTGCCGCGCCTTCACTGAGCCCTTCCTGGCGCACCGGGCCGGATGGTGGCGCGTTGGAGACAGATCAGTGTCCTGAGTATTCCCGCGCCGCCTCCTCGGCCTGGGTGGGCTTGATCTCCTCCGGTAAGAGATCTTGAACGATCAGGAGCAGAGTAGTGCCATAGGCGATGAAACTGGTGGTGACGCTCCCAAATGGCCACCTGGTCTGGCCAGAGTAGCCATGAGCAGCCAGTACTACGAGGTCCACGTGCTCTTCTTCGGCAACCGTATGGAGTGTTGCCGCGACGTCGTTATTGATGAGCAATCGGGTCTCAAAATCAGTAGGGAAGGAAGACCGAAGGTGCCGGAAGTACTCTACCGCTTCTTGCCGGTTGCGCTCTGTGATTCGATCGGCCAGTTCGTTATCTTCCGCTGAAGGTGGGACTCGGCGAGCCATCTCTGGACGCGGGATAACGTGCGTCAACAAGAGCTGGCATTCATGGAAGTTCGTCAGCATCGTAGCCAGCGGCAAGATGCACTCGGCGCGCTTGGAGCCATCGAGTGGAACGAGGAGCCGCTGGTACCGTAAGCCGGTGAGCTCAAGAGGTGCGGGCTGGTAGGCCCGCACGATCATCGTCGCGACGTGGGCGCGGTAGATGATTTTCTGAACAACACTACTGACGTTCCAGCGGCTCAAGCCACTCGCACCGTGACTGCTCAGGATGACGAGATCGACGCCAGAATCGCGCACGAATTGGATAACGGACTCGGCTGGCTGACCCTCCAGAACCACGCACTCAGTTGGTACGTCGATCTCTCCCAGGCGAGCGGCCAGTCTCTCCAGGTATGCTTGCGCTTCGGTCTTACAAATCTCCCAATCCAGCGGGTCAACCGCCGGGATACGGCCGGCGGTATGGGCGCACTCACACACGCGGAGGAGTGTCACCCGCGCCCGGCATGCCTCAGCCATCGCTACTACATGAGGCAAGACGCACTCGGCGAGAGTAGACCCATCCAACGGGGCAAGAATATGCTTGAACATCGCCTTCTCCTTTCTGATCCGCCACACGGTTCTCGAGTCTTGTACTCACACTGCCGATCGGGCCATGACACCTGGCACTGCCGAGCTGCTCGTACTGAGCGAGAATGGAGGTGCAACAATTTCTGTAGGAGGGTGCGATGTTTCGCTCAATCCTCGTCCCCCTCGATGGATCACCGTTGGCTGAACAGGTACTCCCACTCGCCCTCAGCATCGCCAAACGGGCCGGGGCGAGATTAACATTGCTCCAGGTCGTGCCAGTACCTGGCGCCGCGCTCACACTTACGGATGCGGTGCTTTCAGCTGATGCACAACTCGATCTCCTCCAGAGCCAGACCGACAAATATCTCCGGGACATCGCTCAGCGCTTGCTTCCGGCGAGTTCGGCTGAGCCAGATCCGATTCCAGTGGAACGCGAAATGATCACCGGCCAGGCGGGGCTTGCCATCAGCGAGTGCGCCGCAACTCTTCCGGCCGACCTCATCGTCATGGCGACTCACGGTCGCTCCGGCCTTCACCGGTTGGCCTTGGGCAGCGTGACAGGTCAGGTCCTCCAACTGAGCCCTGCGCCGCTGATCATCGTTCGCCCTCGGCGCGTGGGGCCGGTTCGCTTCGACGAGTTACCGGCACTCGACCGCATCATGGTCACACTCGATGGCTCCGAGTTAGCCGAGCGCGTGCTCCCCGTCGCAGCCAGGCTCGGCCAACTCTTCCACAGCGAACTCTTCCTGTTCCGCGCTGCCCACATTCCCACGGTGAGCGCCATCGCCTCAGAATTACAGCCAGTGCTGCGGGCTCGTGCCGAGATTGCGGCCTGGGAATATCTTCGCACGGTGGCGGCTTCATTCAACTTGCACCGATTCGAGGTTCGAACCGTCACCGAACCAGGTACTGCCGTCGAGGCAATCCTGGCCGTGGCCGAGGAGCTTGATGTCACACTGATCGCGATGACCACCCACGGTCGAACGGGTTTCAGCCGCGTCGTCTCCGGCAGCGTGGCTGACCGGATCGTACGCAGCAGTGCTCGTCCGGTGTTGATTGTCCGGTCGCCGTTGGAGCAGGCTCCCATCATTCGGGCCTGAGGCCGAGGGACTGGCACTCTCCGCTCGGTAGCTTCATCGATGAGTGCCGGATGGGTCGCGTGATGCCCCACGAAGCCTCCCACATCAGCCTTGATTACACTCAGAGTCAATTCGGTTCCCATACCGATTCCTCCTTCGTTGTTCACCGCTTCTCATCGAAGGCGAAGCAAATTGAAGATCGGTGTCGCTGGCACGATGTGATGTTGGTTGGATCAGCTGGCAATTCGGCGGGGGAAGACTAGAGTACAGCGAGCCATGACGAGGCGAAACGAGCGGCGACGAGTAGAGCGAACCCCCTTGCTTTGTTCACCAACAACACTCGCGCAAAACACTGCGTCTAGCGCACGTAGGCGCTGCAACTGGGATCGTGAAGGGCATTACAATTATCCATCCTTATGATACAGGTCGCCGCCCAAGAATTGATCCATATGACCTCATCAAAAGGCAGTGACAAAGAACACCTGATCGTCGGAACTCCTGGGCGACCAATGTATGGCTCTGTGATGCCCCACTGCACCGTCGCCTCCTCGTCGTCGAGGATCTCTCGATCATCTCGCTGTCCGTGAGGATCTGTTTACAACGAGCCAAGGAGCTGGTGATGTTTAGCACTACGAGGGTGCTGAGAACAGTCTAAAGTGAACATGGCAGACATCTCTTCTTGTAGAAGCGGGGGCCGTGCTTTGTCCTGGTAGTTCGGCCGCCGATTCGACACTCTGACCAGGCGAATACGTCTGGAGGCGCGTGATGTTGGAATGACGATGAATGGCCACAGCGTGTGCCTGCGCACGAAGCGTGGCGAGCATGATTTTGAGCATCGCTCTCGCCGACAAAGCAGCTGCATGCTCCAGTGCAGAGGAGGGAAGGACGCATGAAGACCGATACAGAACTGCAGCGTGATCTGCTGGATGAGCTCGAATGGGAGCCGGGTGTCCATCCTGAGGAAATCGACGTGGCAGTTGAGGATGGTGTGGTGACACTGAGCGGCCGCGTGGCTAGCCTGGCGGAGAGGCAGGTTGCCGAAAGCGCAGCGCGACGGATTACGGGGGTTAGAGAAGTCGTTAACAATATCGAAGTCAAACCACCGCGCAGGAGCGAGCGGAGCGACGCCGATATTGCAAGGGCCGTGGTCAATGCGCTCGAGTGGGATGCCCGGGTGCCGCACGAGCGCATCGATGTCACCGTAAGGGAAGGGAAGGTCACACTTGAGGGGAATGTGGACTGGCACTACCAGAAGTTGGCAGCCGAGGACGACGTGCGCAGTCTGATCGGGGTAAAAGAGGTCCTGAACCTGATCACCATCAGGCCGAAGGCCATAGTGGAGAATGTCAAGACGCGGATCGAGGACGCATTCCGGCGCACGGCGAATGTAGAGGCGGAGCGAATTCGTGTGGAGATCGAAGATGGCACGGTGATCTTGCGCGGGAATGTGCACTCGTCGGTGGAACGTGCGGAGATCGAGCGCGCGGCCTGGTCGGCGCCTGGGGTCTCTCGAGTCGAGAACTACATCACAATCCAGCCGTGAGCGCAGACTGTGCCCCGTGAGCTGTTTCGACGCAAGGAGGTGCGGTATGAGCCGGCCAACGATTCAGCGAGGCGTTGGCCTCTCGGTGGACCCTCAGAACCACAGGGGAACGATGCGGAGCGAGTGGACATGGCTCACTGCGAAGCCCTGACTTTCGTCACTCGAACCGGCTTGCTGGCTTGCTTACGCTCATGGTAGGTTTTCAAGGCGTCAGTGCAGGTTCTCCAGGGTAACCTGCTTGTGCATGGCTGCTTTGCTTCTCCCTATATCGTCCTCTCGCAACCTGAGTCCAGGCTCCTGAGAGACTGCCGGCGCCGCGCTGGCGGTTGGCCTGCACACAGTGCGCTGACTCATCACCTGCCGGCCCAGTTGCACGCTGCCGGGCAACTCGTCCGCCCAATGATGCAGCTCATTCCAGCCCCAGACGTAGCACTCCAAGAGCGTGTATGAATCGAGCGAGGTCGAGCCGGCGCGATCAGTCCATGCCGGTGGCCTGTGCGGAATTCGTGTGGCTCTTGGGCATCGATGCTGATCTATCCTTATCTGCTAAACCGTGGGCTACCTGGTGGGGGTCATAACCGGTGATCGCCTCGATTCATACGAATGATGATGTGTTCACATTTCTGTAAAAGTGGTGCGTACGCACCACTTTTACAGAAAGTGAGATACGCCATCCATACGAATGGAGGTCAGAAAATGACGGCCCATAAAGTTCTGGTTCCGCTGGATGGCTCCCGGTTCAGCCGGCAAATTGTGCCGCACGTCCTGCGCTTTCTCGATCCGCAGGAGGATGAGCTCATCCTCCTGCGGGTCGCGCCGCTTCCGGCAGGGCTCCCTGTCCCGCCGCCACAACCTTTGATTGTCGGTGCGCTGATGCGGCCGGCATACCAATCAGAGCATGAGATCGAGCGCGCCAGGCACCCGATGTACTGGGATCAAGAGTTGGCCAGCCGGGGGGCGGCACTGGAAGATGAGTTGCAGGCGGATGCCGGTGCTCTCCGAGCGGCTGGCTACTCGGTGACCACCGTGGTTCGGTTTGGCGATCCAGCTGAGGAAATTGTCAACATTGTCGGTGATGAGGCTGTGGACCTTGTGGCGATGGCCACCCACGGGTGGACCGGGCTCAGCCGGATCGTCCTCGGCAGCGTCGCTGATCAGGTACTGCGCCGCGTCTCGATCCCGGTGCTGTTGGTGCGGCCGTTCGGATGGCCCGCTGCCACCTATACCTCCGGCGAGGTACTGGCCAAACACCTGGCGGAGGGCCAGCCGGTGCGAACGGCTGTGGCAACCGACGGACTGCACCTCACACAGATGGTGTCAGCGTTGGCCGGCGGTTTTGGGCGAGCTCTGAAGGCTGAGGTCGCACTCCTGGTGGCTATCCAGGGGAGTCAAGAGGAGCCTCTCACGCCTTCAGAGCTGAAATCGGCCCGGAATCTCCTTGTCGAGGCCGCACCGGGCCGGGAGTTGACTGCCTGCGTCGGATGCAATTACGAGGTTGTCCTCGAGCATCTCGCGAAGACGCCTTTCGATCTCCTGGTCGTCGTGCCCTTTGAGGATCGGAGCAGCGCACATCCCTTCGCCCTCGGCCTCACGGCTCAGCGCCTGGTGCAACTCGCGCCGACCTCCGTCCTCGTCGTGAAGGGTGAGGCACCGGCTTTCGGCCGGATCCTTGCCTGCACTGAGGGCGACGATGGGGTCGTCATGGGCGTCGCCGCCCACCTCGCCGAGGCGATCGGGGCGGAACTGTTGGTTGAGCGTGTTGGTGCGCTGCCGGAAGCCATCCTCGAGAAGGCACGCGAGGGCGCCTTCGATTTGATCGTCGTGGGCCGCCATCCGCGGCCGGAATCCTTCCTCGGGAGCATTGCCGACTGCGTTGTCAGGTACTCGCCTCGTTCGGTTCTGCTGGTTCGAACGGGGTAACTCAAACAGGCCCGGCTGGTGGAAGGTGGAATGTTGGCGGTCCCGTGCCGGTGCAGGGGTCTTTCGGCTGATCGCTGCCGAAGTGCAACCGCGGAGATTTCGTTGGGTTGGGTACACAGGTACGCGCATGCCCCATCCAACACAACGTCTGTATTTGCATTCAGAAACCTGAACGAACCATAGAAAGGAGATTTGTCATGAGCATCACCCGCTGGGAACCATTCCGAGACGTTCTGCGCTTGCGAGATGCCATCGATCGCCTCTTCGGGGAGACCCTCGTCCGCCCGCGCGGTGAGTGGTTCGCCCCTTTCCGCGAGGCACCTGCTTTGGACATATACGAGACCAACGGCGCGATCGAGGTTGCGGTCCCGTTGCCGGGAGTGAAGCCTGAGGAGGTCTCGGTGACAGTGACCGGCAACACCCTGACGATCAAAGGCGAGAAGCACGCGAAGGAGGAGGTCAAGGAAGAGAATTACTACCGGCGCGAGGTTCACTACGGCTCCTTCGCTCGGTCGCTCTCGCTGCCGGCCACCGCTGACACCGAGAAAGCCGAGGCGAAGTTCGAAGATGGCGTCCTGACGGTCACCTTCCCGAAAGTTGCCGAGGCGCAGCCGAAACGGATTGAGGTCAAGAAATAACTGAAGCGCGATCCAACAACAGAATAGAGAGTGAGGCGGTCGGCCAGGAGTCGCAGCACCGTTCACGAGAAACCGGGGCATGGGGGTAGATAGCGAGTCGGTCTGCCGCTCGTCGTCTACCTCCTTTCATGGATGGCTAGAGCGCCGGTCAAGGAGTCAGACTTCCGAAGTCTCGGAAGACTTCGGAAGTCTCCGGCCGCGCGTCCACGGCGACGCCTTGACCGATGTTCTAGCTGATGGTGTGCTGTTCGTCGCATGGTCCTATGCTCAGTGGCCGAGAGTCGAATGATGTCTCTTCAGATGGTACATGTCGTGCGAGGCACACGCATGGCTGAGTGTTCAGTGCCGGAGAAAAGGAAGAGAAATGATAACCAAGCAGTTTCTCACCAGACGATTCCGAGATCGAGCCGACGCGGGTCAAATATTGGCCAATCTCCTGACAGAGTACGCCAACCGCCCCGACCTGCTGGTGCTCGCATTGCCGCGCGGTGGCGTGCCTGTCGGCTTTGAAGTGGCCACGGCCCTCAGTGCGCCGCTTGATGTCTTCGTGGTACGGAAGCTGGGGGTGCCGGGCCGCGAGGAGTTGGCAATGGGTGCCGTCGCGACCGGCGGCGTGATCGTCTTGAACGAGGACGTGGTGGCGGCGCTCCGTATCCCTCGCGAGACGATCGACATCCGCGCTGCCGATGAACAGCGCGAGCTGGCACGGCGCGAGCGTGCTTATCGCGGTGACCGCCCCCCGCCGGAGGTCCGCGACCGTATCGTCATCCTGGTGGATGACGGCATCGCCACCGGCGCCACCATGCGCGCCGCGGTCGCCGCCCTGCGCCAACAAAAACCGGCCCGGATCGTCGTCGCGGTCCCGACGGCGGCACCTGAGAGCTACGATGAACTCAGGGCGGAGGTTGACGACATCGCCTGTGTCGTCACGCCAGAGCCATTTTGCGCGATCGGCCTCTGGTACGAAGATTTCTCGCAAACCACCGACGAAGAGGTGCGTAATCTGCTTGAACAGGCCACTTCAGACCCCATTCCCGACAAGCTGTTCGATAGCTAGATGAAAAGGTCGAATTGTCGGGCCAGGTTCCTGCACGTAGTCACACTCACGGCGCCACCCCTCGGCGCTGGCTGGTGGCGTGAGTACGGCGAGCGATCAGAGGATCGCATTGCAGCACTCGCGATCTAGGGGTGGGTCGTGCCATCAGGCAGAACAGCGTCGCGCAGTGAGCGAGCCTGCGCCAACTGCGCGGCAGCGACTCTCGCCCCCCTGAGATCTGTCTGACTGAGATCGGCCCAGGTAAGAATTGCCTTGCACAGGTTTGTTCCTCTCAAGTTCGCCCCGCTCAGCTTGGCGCAGAACAGGTCGGCCTCCCTCAGATCAGCCCCGTTCAGGTTCGCCTCACACAAGCTCGCCCAACTCAGGTCGGCCCCGGTCAGGATGGCGGCGCTCAAATCGGCCTGACTGAGGTCAGCCCAGATCAGAACAGACGTGCCCAGATCAGCCCCGTTCAGGTTCGCCCTCCTCAGGTCAGCTCTGTCTAGATTAGCTCCGTTCAGCCAGGCTCCACGCAGATTGGCCTCACTCAAGTCAGCCTCGCTGAGGTCCGCCCCGGTCAGAATCGCTCGACTGAGGTCGGCGCCCCTCAGGTCGGCTCCGGGGCCAACTGGATGACCTCTAACCTTCATCGGGGAACCCTTTCTCGGTCTCGGGTCAAGGGGTCTGATCGGTTCAGAGCCGTTGCCCCTACGACGTGCAGGCCGGGCCCGCGAGAGGCGTCATGGCTCTCTCTTGCGGGCGGCAGCCTGTTCGTCGCCGCGAGCAAGAAGCCTTGCCGACTGTTTGTCCACCTTGCTCCGAGCATGAAACCAACCCCTGATCAGTACGACTGACCTGATCTGCATCGGCGACAAGGCTCGCACATCGGTGATTCAGCTAGTTATGCTTTGTTCCGTCGGGCATCGTAGCGCCGTGCAGTGAGTGGGCTTGCGCCAACTGGGAGGCGGTGACCTCGGCCCCGCTCAGATCGGACCAGGTCAGGTTCGCTCCGCGAAGCCTGGCCCGCCTCAAGTTGGCCCCGTTCAGGTCGGCGCCTCTGAGGTTCGTTGCTTCCAGGACACTCCGGCTCAGATTGGTCCCTCTCAAGACGGCCCAGGCGAGGTTCGCTCGACTCAAGTTCGCCGCGCTCAAGTTCGCCTCACGCAGATCGGCGTCACTCAGGTTCGCCTGTGCCAGATTGGCTCCGCTCAAGTCCGCCTGGCTCAGGTCAGCCCAATTCAAGTCGGCCCCGCTCAGATCGGCGCCCCTCAAGTTGGCCTCGCTCAGGTTGGCTTCCCTCAACTTTGCCCAGCGCAGGTCCATCTCGCTGAGGTTGGCTCCCTGGAGGTTGGCCTCGCTCAGGTTGGCTTCCCTCAAACTGACGGACGGACCGATAATGTTTGTGTTCAAGATGGCCGCGCTTGCCAGGGCTCCGCTCGCATCGGTCTCGCTCAGGTCGATCCCACTCAGATTCGCTCCCCGTAGGTTGGCCCCAGGCCCAATCGTGTAGCCTTTGACTCTCACGGCAGACCCCCTTTCGTGCTGTGAGTCTCTCCCTCTGGTTGATCGAGATTTGTTCAGCCCTGAACGCAACCTGCCCCGACGGCCTCGTCGAGGCGGATTGTTCTATCGAAGAGATTGCCCCTTGCGCAGTTTCAGTAGCGTCATCATGTCGCCCAGCGACATTTCTTCAGCAATCAGGTGAGCGATCAGATCGGCTTGGTTGAGCGCCACATCGACACCCATCTCGGAGCCTTCTTTGGGTGATTCACGCGGGCAATGATGCGCGGCACGCCAAACTCAAAGCGCGCCAGGCTGGTAGCCACCAGGTTGGTCTCGTCCGCACCTGTCACCGCCGCCACGATGTCCGCCGGCCGAATGCCGGCGGCCTCCAGCACGTTGGGGTCTGTGCCACTGCCCGACGCCGACAACGGTCCGGCCCTTGAATGCGGGCTCCAGACGCTCGAAAGCGGTCGGGTCACTGTCCACCACTGTCACAATGTAGCCGCGTAGGCTGAGAGTCTGTGCCAGAGCGGGCTCAGCTCTTCACCGAGACTTTGGGTCAGATGAGCGATTGTGCCGAACTCGGTGTTCATGCCGGTGGCATAGACGACCGCCTTGCTGGTGCCGGCTGCGACGCTCGTCCCCGCAAACAGCAGGTTGGGCAGTTCGGTGTGGGCCAGATCGGTCCTCAGGACCGCCTCAGCCGTCTTCGGCACCGGGTGCGATTCGCCGCTGAGGGGAGGGGCGCCTCTTCAGCGGCCAGGCCCGCCGCGCTGCAAGTGCCGCTGAAGGCGCTGCCGAGATGGATACTGAGGGCAGCGTCGGCGCCACGAGTCCGGGCAATGGTATAGACGGCTTCAAAGTCGCTTCGGAGTGGCAGGGTGGTGGGCAGCATCCCTGTGTCCAGGGCCAACCGCTCGAAGAAAGCCTCGGAAGTCAGCTCAACGCCATCGCGGAAGCCTTCGGTTCCAAAGAGGACCTGCGCCGGGACGACCAGAATACCTTCGTGCTCGGCGATGACCGGGGGGAGACCGGCGGTACTGTCGGTGATAATCTGGATCATGGAACTCGTAGATCTATTCTTACAGCAGATCGCTGAGCGATCCGTCGCCTGTGAACCGTCGGAGCGCAGCTGCAATCAAAGGGGCAATCGAGACAACCCGGAGGTTGGACCGGCCACGAGTGTCCACCGGCACGGTGTCGGTGACGACCACCTCGCGCACGGCTTCGTGCCTCAGTCTGTCATGCGCCCCGGGGAGGAGCAAGCCGTGGGTGGCGGCGATCGTGATCTCGGGGCGCGCGCCGGCCTCCAATAGCACTGCGATACTCTCCGCCATCGTGCCGCCGGTCGAGATCATGTCGTCCACAATCAGACAGGCCCGGCCCCGCACGTCTCCGACGAGGTGGGTCACCTCGGTCTCGGTGCCACTCTCGCGCTGCTTGTGGAGCACGACGACGGAGGTGTTGAGACGCTGTGCGTATCGGGTGGCCATCCGCATGGCGCCAGCATCTGGGGAGACAACGACGGTGTCAAGCGCCAGCCGCCCGCGCAGGGCGGTGCTGAGTGTCGGTGTCGCCGTCAAGCTGTCCACAGGAACATGGAAGAAGCCCTCGATCTGCGGCGCGTGCATGTCGATGGTGACAACATGATCAATATCGACAGCTTGCATGAGGCGGGCGACCATACTCGCCATGATCGGTTCGCGGCGGCCGTGCCGCTTGTCCGAGCGCGCGTAGCCGAAGTAGGGAACGATGGCGGTGATGCGCGCCGCCGCTGCTCGCCGGCAGGCGTCCGCCAGAGCCAGCAGTTCGACCAGGTGCTCGTTGACCGGCGGTGAGGTTGGCTGCACCAGGAAGACCTCTCTCCGGCGCACCGGATCGAGGAGCAGCACCGATAGCTCGCCGTCGGGGAAGCGCTCGATCTCACTCGCACCGAGCCGCGTGCCCAACTCGCCTGCGATGGCCCTCGCCAGTTCGGGGTTAGCGGTGCCCGCAAAAATCGTGAACTCGTCTTTCATCGTTCAGCTCCCCTTGACCACGCGGACCGCAGCTTCGAGTGCTCGGATCGCCCGCACGACGTGCATTCCCTTCTGACGATAACACGCTCCTCCGGCAATTGTTAGTGATGTTTGTCACCGGACCCACGGTCACTGGCTTACACTCATCATCGCCCACATCTCGTGCTGTCGACCCATTTCGACAAAAGGCTCAAGGATTCATCAGTAACTCCTCAAGCGCATCCGCGAGGCGCCTGGCAGTATCCGGATCGGGGCATTGCGCCAGCACGACCCCCTTGCGGTGCCGGCTCCAGGCAGATACCTGAGGGCCATCAACATCAAAATGCCCTCGGCTGAGAATCCGTCCCTGAGGACGTGCAGGATCAACCTCCTCACCGTCAAGGGTTTGGTTGATTGCTGTTGCCAGCCAGCGTGCTAGCTCAGGAGTGGTGGTCTGAGCAACGCGTACCCCAGAAGCTGGCTGGATGTCGACGGTTTTTCGAACACGAATTGGCCGGCCAATCTGATTGGCCACCTCGACAACGTGGGAGCCTGTGTTCACGAACACGGCTTTCCCGAGGATATCCATGGTTGGTCTCCTCGCGGCCTACGAGCCTGTCCACCCACGCCTGTCTGTGAGATAGACGTGGGTAAACAGGTCACGCCGAGACGATGAACGCAACGAATATCGGTCCGGCGCTGGCGCGAGAGCGAGTGAGTCACTGTAGAATGAGTGCGAATCCCAGGGAGAGTCGCGGGACCAAAGAACCTCGCTCAAGCGACTGCCGGCGCCACTCAACACGTAGAGGGATGAGCGAGTCGCTTTAGAGCACAGGTCAAGTCGTCAGACTTCCGAAGTCTCCGATTGGTCTGCCGTGTCTCTTTGCAAATCGATAGAAGATAGTATTCGGTCTTCTGCTTCATCACGCATCTGCTTAGCGGCGGCTCGGAATTCCATCAACCGACTCCGGCGCTCTTCGAGCAAATAGAGCCACCGTTGCATGAGGTCCTCCTGTGACGATTCAATTGTGCTTCTGGCTTGTAGAGTTGTGATCTTCTCAAGATTTCGGGGGAAGGGGGTATGACGCGCGGCTCCGCCCGCGCAGAACCCCCTCCGCCCCCACCTCTTGGGAAGTTACGAAAGTTGATTAAAGGTGCGAAGGAATTTGCCTCTTCGGCTGAATCAAACTTGGTTGATGGTGTGACGATTGGCAGCGCTGAACGCCACATTTTGGGGCGTCGTACCTTCCAGCGCCTGCAACTCGTGCTCCTTCTGATGGAGCCAGTGGAGGAGCGCCAGGGCTTCGTGGGGGGTGAGATGGAGGTCAAACAGGTGATCTGCGATGGTGACGGTCCCCCTGATGGGGTTGACGTGGGCGCAGATGTCGCCGTACCTCATCGCTCACTCTCCTTCTTTCAGGGATCGCTGCGCCAGACGGCTGCTGGCAGAAAATGAACCCGGCCGGAAACTGTCACATCTCAATCGGCTTCCGGCCGGGGGAAGTGTGCGAATCAGACCTGGATTCGGTCCAACAGACTTTTTCAATGAATACATATTACTCTATGTCTTGTCGTGGGTCTACCCTGTCAACCGTCATAGATCAGAGATGGCGCAGGCGCTGACCGGGCTCTGGCTGCGAGCGGCGCATGCCGCTGCCCGCATTGCGCGGCGAGCTCCGACTGCAAGTGCAACCACTTCATGATGTCCCGGCGGCGCACGATCCCGACCAGAGCGCCATCCTGCACAACCGGCCGTTGGCTCACGCCATGCTGTGTCAACCGATTCAGAGCCTCACTCGCATTGTCCGAAGGCGTGACCACGTCGAGCCGGGCGATGGGCGTCATGATCTCACTCACCATGGTGGTCTCCCAGACCTCACGCGCGACCTTGCGCACGTCTTCCAGCGGCACCAGGCCGGTGAGGCGGTCACCCTCCAGCACCGGAACGGCGCGTTCCTCCGTCCCCATGATGTGTTCATACACCAGAGTGTTGACGGGCATCGCGGACGACACGGTCTTCGCAGGAGGTCAACAGTCAGCCCATCGACCGCTGCCTCTACCTTCCGCTCGCTCTGCTTCCCGTCAGAGTGCGATCGAAATGGAGCGCTATTCACGCTGCTTACCCGAGTCCGTCAGGTCCCTCAGCGGTCACCGCCTGATACCCCCTCATCGTGAACCCGTGTTGCACCGTGTCTCCACGCCTGGCTACTCCATCGCCTGGCGCTTTCTTCCTATGAGCTCCTGAACTCAGCTGACAAGATGGGCGGCGAGGTCCAGCGAGTTGGTTCGACGTTCGGGCGTTGGAGATCAACCAAAAAAACCCGACGTGACCGCCGGGGTGGCTGTGGATGTGGAGGGACGTTTGCATCTCCGCGGCCCCAATTGCCCAGCTCGCAACACACAAGCTCGAGCGAAGCTCTTTCTGATCTAATGATAGGCGGGAAATGTGCGCCAGGCAGCCTGAAGACCTCACGAAAACCGGATGACAAAAAACATGCAACTCGCACAGAGTGGCAGGGCGAAATAGTTCGTAGCTTGAGGCCAGGTTTGAAAACGGCGCCCCGACGATCACCTTTATGGGGGTGAGATCCTCGCAGAAGAAGAATCACTCTGGGAATCAACCCGCTAGAACACCGTCACGTCGGCGCCGGCGGCGCATGTTCGGAGACTTCCGAAGGCTTGCGAGCCTTCGGAAGTCCGACGCTTTGACCGGCGCTGTAGGGAGTCGAACGCGACGGCCAGCGAGTCAGCCTGGCGCCCACGAGCCGTAAAGACCGCCTGGCTCGCCTCAGCCGCGCGCCGCTGCTCATCGTCCGCCCGCAATCTGTAGCGCCAGTCCGTCGCGACCACCTGCCGATGCTCCACCGCCTCATGGTCACCCTCGATGGCTCCGAATTGGCCGAACGTTGACGTAGGTGTCAGGCTCGAGTCCGGATGCCCCGTCCCCTTGCGCTCGACCAACTCAACCCGTTGTTTCTCCACCGGCGTCTGCCTGAGCGCTTCGACGATGATGTCAGCCATTGGGCGTTCTCCAAAGATGGAAGGACCGGCAATCGCCCGGATCGACCTCGCTCCTGTGATGACTCCCCCTGTCCGTCCGCGTGAATGCCGATTCAGATTTCAAGTAAGTGGGGTCGGGCTCGACCGAAGACGGCAGAGCCCGACCCCTCTGTCAGTTCTCGGCTGGCCGTGCCGGTGATGGATAGTGCCTTGCAGGAAGGGGGTGGGGCCTCACGGCGCCCACCCCGCGACCATGTCAACGCCTACCGCCCCGCCGGGCGCGTGACCATCTGGTAGATGGACACAATCAGGGCCAGGACGCCCAGGACGACGATGGTCCACATTGCTGTGGTCTGGGCGGTAAAGCCCAGCACAAACGGGGCGATGATCGCCAGCAAGCCGGTAAGGCCCGCAACTGCGTACTCCCAATTCGAGAAGTCACGGACCGCCGCCTTGTATCCGGACACGAGGGCCATCACCGCACCCAGGATGAAGCTGGTCCAAAAGGCACTCGCGTTGTCATTGTAGCCCAGGATGAAGGGGGCGAGGATCAACACCAGCCCGAGAATAAGCGTAACCCAGTACATGTCACGTACCTCCTTCTCTGAGAACATCGGTGGTCAGTATGAGCCACCCCAAACCAGAATCGGACACTTTCTAAAAGTCCGTCATGTGACCTTTCCGAGGCATGCAAGGCTCTCGACCAATACACTTCCAGGCCGGGCGAGCGCCGGATCTCTTCCTGCCGAAGTCGTTCTTTGACTACCCGGCCGCTGGCACCTTAAAGAGCAGACCGACTCCGAATCCCACCAGCGCACTCGCAATGCCGATAAGTGTCATTTCCAACCCGCTCTTGCCCGGCCGCCCGACGGTTACGCGGGCCTTATAGGCTCCAACGATAAAGAGCATCAGCCCCGCGACCAGTATCGAAACCCACATGCTTGTATATACCGGCAGAAAGACAAAAGGCGCCAGGGGGATGAGTGAGCCGACGACGGCCGAGAAGCCGACGATCAGCGCTGAGTTCAGCGCCGTCCGGCGATCGACCGGCGCAAGCCGATGCTCCTCGGCCATCATGACCGCCACCCAGACATCCCTGTTGGTAGTAATTGTATCCACAATCCGATCGAGCAGTTCGCCTTCGAAGCCTTTCTGGTGGTAGATCGTCCGAATTTCTTGCCGCTCAAGCTCGGGAACAGCCTGCACGTGCCGGTACTCTCGCGCCCGCTCGCTCTCGTAGACTGCAGACTCCGCCAGGGTCGAGGTGTAGGCTACGGCCCCCATGGAGACGGATTCGGCGAAGGTGGCGGCCATGCCGGCGGCCAGCACGATGCGAGCGTCACCGGTGGCCGCCGCCACGCCGAGGATGACACCCAATACGTTGACAAGCCCATCCTGTCCCCCCAGGATGACATCTGCAAGGGCTGAGGCGCGGCGGTGCGGATCAACGTGCACGTGGTGATCCAGCTCATACCTACGCTTGTTCAGAGGCTCCATCGTACGAATAGGTCGCATTGCTTCTCCAAAAGAGCGTCAAGAGCGGGCATCACGCTGATCCCTGGTCAACCCCGCTCGGCTCGCGGGGTTGAGCACGCGACGGACGGCTCGCTTCCACGTTGCACCAGATCCCGCACCCGGCCCCTCACGGCCTGTCACGATAGTCATAAAGACTCCTTTCTATACTTGGAGCCGGGCGAGGAGCGCAGGAGGGAAAGACGCCGGCCTCCATCGACTAGAGCGCCGGTCAAGGAGTCACCGAGACGATTGCAAAGCGCCTTGTGAAGGTGCTTTCAGGTTCGTAGGGGCGCACGGCCGTGCGCCCCTACGAACCACGTTCTCACCCGCGCAACGAC